>JAZRNC010000068.1:0-13604 GCA_045647965.1 Eubacteriales bacterium
CGCGAGGTCATCGTCCGTTTCTTCGGTGTATTCGACATCAAGAGATGCGCCGTCCGCTTCTTCCGATGAATTGTCGTTCGTCAAATACAGATATTCGTCGTCGTAGAGTTCATCGTCCTCAAGCTCCGACATATCAATAAATAAGTCTTTCTGCAGAATTGCGGGAAGTTCCATCTGCGGGGCGTCTTCCGTTTCTGCAGCGTATTCTTCTTCGTACTGTTCTTCCTATTCTTCTTCGTACTGTTCGACGTACTGTTCGTCGGAATAACCTTCCTCAGATTCCACGGCAATTTCCTCGGAATATTCCTCCGATTGTTCTTCCGCGTATTCGTCCTGCAAGTTTTCTTCCGTGTATTCCTCAAACAGTTCCGGATCCGCCCATGAGTTCTCGACGTATTCTTCGCCGTTCGATTCCGTGATTTCTTCCAAATATTCTTCCTCTTTCTCGGGAAGGACACCGTCAAGAAGATCGTCTTCTACCATAGTCTCATCTTCGACTTCTTCGTCCGCTTCGATTTCTTCGAGCTCTTCGACTTCTTCGAGCGCTTCGGCGTTTTTGGTGACAATTTCCTCGTCAAATTCGTCGGATCCCACGACATCCTCTGCCGCTTCTTCCGCCTCTGTGGGAACGTAACCCTCGTCAATGCCGTTCATATGGCGTTCTGCCACGGCAAACATTTCTTCAATGCTTTCGATATGATCGGTATAAAGACCGAACATTTCTTCACGGAATGCGCAGATCTCAGCAAACATTTCGCTGGCAGCACGATACATTGCCTGCGCTTTTTTTGTGTTTTCTGCGGCTTCCTCTTTCGCTTCACGAACGATACGACCGGCAGTCACCGTCGCTTCCGTCGTAATTCGATTCGCATTCATCGTCGCCTGTTTTTCCACATCACGCGAGGTGTCGGTCTGCGGCTCTTTTTCATCCACGTTCCCGTCAACGGAAATACCCATTTCCAAAATGAGCGTATTCATCTCATCGAGTTTGGCAAGAGCAATCATCAGTTTTCTTTCATTGTCACTGTTGCGTCTTTCCAATTTTTTATACTCTTCGGTAATAAACGCGAGATAATCATTGACCTCCTCGGGCGCATATCCGCGCAAAACTCTTTGAAAAGTCTTATTTCTGAAATCCTTAGCCATTTCCCTACCTCACAAAATTATATATATTTTTTACACGCGATCCTGAGTCTGCCGCTTCGTGTGGTACCAACGGATTCGCCGATAATATATTTGCCAAAGCCTCGAATGGAAACGATATCCCCCGCCTCCACGGCAAGCGAAACGTTATCCGTATTCACGTACGAAACCTCCACGAGTCCCGCACGTACCATCTCTGCCGCCAATTCTCTGGATTTTCCCGTGATCGCCCGTACGATCCCGTCGATTCTGGCAGAGGATACCTGAATTTGAAAATCTTCAAATTTTCTCGTAAACACCGTATCGGGAGACACGGCGCAGATCTCCGTCTCCACTTTATCCCGTCCGATACGTGTGAGTTCGTTATGAATAAAATCCGCGATCTTGTCGAGCACAAACACGATCCCCTCCGATTCGGAGAGCACGACGATATCGCCAATCACACTTCTCTCGATACCAAGCGCCAAAAGGCCTCCCATAAGATCACGGTGGCCAAGCGCGGAAAATCCGCTTCCTTTTATTCGGATTGCACGAATCGGAATCTCACGGAGAACCTCATCGTTCTCTGCAAGATAGTCCGCAAAAGCATTCGTCCGTGCTTCGTCGAGAATCATTTTGTGCGGCGGCGAATTCTCCGGGCGATACCATTCAGGCAAAAAAACCGCGGTACATCTTTCAGCACCACGGTAACCGCCCCAGAAGAAGATTCCGCCGCGATCCACACCGCTAAGAGAACAAAGGTGACGAAAGACTTCTCCTTTTTCGCCGGGGGACATAAAGCAGCCGACGGAAATGGCGTACTCGCTCTCACGGCAAAGTTCCGCCGCTCTCGACAGCAACGCGTTATTTTCACTGTTTTTCATAATTACAAAAACATCTGAAGGATGGATAGGAGCAAAAACGTAATTAAAAATGACATATCGATCGGAAGCCCCTCAAACCAGCCGAATTTGTCCATTATCATACGTACCGGCATAATCACCGGTTCCGTCACGGAATACAAAAACACAACGATCGGATTTCCATCGTCAATCGGAAACCAGCTGATGATCGCTCTTGCCATCATAAAAAACTGAAGAGCCATCAACAATATGCTGACCGTTGCCGTAATAACGTAGACAATCTGGTACAATGAAACCTCCCTGTAAACGGAATATTCAAAACGGAGGAGGCACTCAACCGATTGCCGCCCACCGTTTATATTCCTAATACATTAAACACGGATTTATTCCGTAAAATTTATTTTTGAGTACAAAAACAAATCCTGACCGCATTTCTGCTTTCAGAAAATGTTTTCGTTATGAAAATTCAAAAGAATCAGTCAAAATCAGCGAACTCGTCTACTGCCGGTTCCTTCACTTCGGGCTGAGCTTCCACACGCTTTGCGCGCTTGAGTTCAGGTTCTCCAACGTCAACGTTAGAAGGAGTGATAACGTAAGCGTTCGTTGCGATCTTCTTGAGAGAGCCGCCGATGGAGAACGCTACGCCGAGAAGGAAGTCGATAAGACGACGGGATGTTTCCTTGCTGGTGCTTTCAAGGTTAAGAACTACCGTGCACTTATTGAGCAGATGGTTAGCAATCTGAGCGCAAGTTTCGCTATCGTAGTTCTGAGGACGAACGACCTGCATCTTGATGTTGGAGCCGGAGAAGCTGATACCACCGGTCGGAGCTGCGCTTGCCATCGGAGCAGAACCAATTCCGATCGTGTTCATACCTGCAGGCTGCTGCATAGCGGCTGTCTGCACATCGGCATCATCCATGCCGTCGTCGTAGTTATCAAATCCATCATAGTAATCATCTTCGTACGCTTCATCGAAGCCATCGTTTGTTCCGGTTACTTTCTTGATTCGATCCATGAGTCCCATATAAATCCTCCATTCTGCTGTGTTTCAGCAGGATAATTAACTTAATGTATTTTTATTTTTTGTTTGGCTTATTTATAAATCCGCGAGCCGAAAATGGAACTTCCCACTCTCACGAGAGTCGCACCCTCTTCGATCGCACACTCGAAACTGTCACTCATCCCCATGGATAAAACAGCCTCTCTTATATTATGCGTTTTTTTTGCAAAAAAGTCAATAAAAATCTGATAAGATTCTTTAAAATATTTTCGAAATTCGCTTTTTTCTTCACATTTCGGCGCCATTGTCATCATTCCGCGGACAACGAGCGACGGAAATTCGTCAAGTTGTCCGAGAAACTCCCCAACCGCGGCGGGAGAGACCCCGGACTTTGCAGCCTCAGAACCGATGTTGACTTCCACAAGGATCTCCTGTTTTACGCCAAGCTTGACGCATTGGCGTTCGATCTCCGCTGCCAATTTCACCGAGTCGACCGAGTGGATCATTCTCGCTTTTCCGACAAGGTATTTCACCTTGTTCGTTTGCAGATGTCCGATAAAATCCATCGTGGCACCGCCCGCGGTGATCTCGTCGTATTTCGCCGTAAACTCCTGTGCGTGATTTTCCCCACACACTTTGAGTCCGTAATGATCGACGAGAAAACGTACATCCTCAGCCGGAACCGTCTTCGTTGCCGCAAGCAGTTCCACATTTCCGCCACCTCCGCGACGCGCTTTTGCCGCTTCGATTTTCTCAAGCACGCGGAAGTAATTATCCCTCAGTTCCATTTGCCGTTCAGTCATAGTATCTCCTTGTTATCCGATCACTTTTCCCGCTTCCAGATCCCTGCCGCCAACGATCACAATATCGTTCTGACGGATCCATGAATACTCACCCTCTGTCTCATCCGATGTTTGATCATCGCTGACATCTCCAACACAGATTACCGCCCCATCCATCGTATAGATCGTGCGGATCCTACGGAATCGAATCGTAACTTCATCGAGAATGTACACGCCCTCGACGCCGTCCACCACGCGGATCGCTCCGGTGGGAATTTCGTAACCCGTAAATTCGGCAGCCGAAATTTCCACGGGCTGTTTTCTCGTATAATCAAAATTTCGTGGCATTTTCTCGCAACTGAAAACAACGATTGCCTCCGAGCCACGCGACTCTGTGATAATGCGGTACGGCTTCATCTCCAGAGTATCGCCACTATAGGAAAACGTCACGCTGCACCTTGCCATTTCGGCAAAATACGCCGCGTCGGTTTTCGTCATCGGACACGCGATATACCACCGAAAATCGTGCAGCATAGCCCCGACCGTCATTCCCGTAGTTTTCTCAGGATCGGCGGTGGTTTTTTCCATAAATTCATCGTACGAAACCGTATCCACAATGGAGGAGGAGAAAATTTGTCCATATCCATCGTATTCGGAAACGTAGTACCCGGCAGTTGGTGCGTAGATCTGCTCAAGACAAACACCGAGCTGTGCTCTGAGAGAAGCTTTTTCCTCTTCAAGCATCGCGATCTGCGCGTCGTAATTCTTAACCATTCCCGTGAGTATCTCTTTTTTTCGAATACTGACGAGAAGATTCGTTTTCAGCCCCAGCGCATCGGAATAATTCCCATCTGCGCAGTGATCCCGCACCGCAAAAACGGCGTCGTAGATCTCTCCGTCAAGACCGGCCGCCGACTGCACCGAACGCCCGTCTTCTCTATTTTTCAAGAGCAGCTCGATCTGCTCGTCGATCTCACTCAGGCGTTTTTCAATCTCGGGAGACATTTGCGCGTATACGTCCGCCACCTTCTGATGGATCGCCACGCGTTCCCCATTCCCAACCGTTGGAGCAATGCTTCCGTGGGTGGCAATCTCCGCATACAGCGGCTCTTCGTTTCGCATAATATACGCATCCGCCGATATTGTGTGTGTGACGGTTTTGGGAAGTGCATCCACAAGATCGAGTCCCGGGCTCATTCTGTCCAAAATATGATAAGCGGCAAATATAATAACTCCGAGAGCCAGCGCCGCCGATACAACGGTCAGCCCAACACGCGCCAGATAGCGTTTATCAAAGGTTTCCGATAATTTCATTCTTTTCTCTTTTTTGAACTTTATTGTTTATTATACCATATAACATCCGAAAATTGATGAATTCGCACAATTATTTACAATTAGTTCATCTTGTCGTTTCATTCTGACTTATCAATTTCATCAATCCGAAACAATTTTTCCGGTTTCAGCGCACTTCCGTTTTCCGTCTCCACCACGCGGCCGAGTGCCAGAAAATCGCCGCGATGTCGAATCCGCACGAGCGTTCCCGTTTCAAACGCGGTTTTTATCTTTTTCTGATACAGTTCCGTGCCGCCGACAATCAGTTTTGCGTGAAAATCTCCCACATTTACCACGGGACAATCTTCAAATAACATTTCGGGAGATTTCGGCAGAGCCAGTCTTTCTTCAAACGAAAGATTTTCGAGTTCCTCGATGGTAACACAGTCTTCCAGTGTAAATTTCCCCGTCCGCGTTCTCACAAGGGAGGACATCACCGCTCCACAGCCGAGTTTTTTTCCGATATCACTGCAAAGGGTCCGAATGTACGTCCCCTTGGAACACTCCACATCGAGAACGTACGTATCCTCGGAGACTTTGCGGCACGCGAGTGAGAAGATCTCCACCTCTCGCGGTTCACGCTCCACGACACCGCCCTCTCTCGCAATATCAACGAGCTTTCTCCCGCCGATCTTTATTGCGGAATACATCGGTGGAATCTGCGATATCTTTCCGACCATTTCGGCACACGCAGAAAGAACCTCTTCCTCGGTGGGAAGCTTTTCGGATCTCTCAAGCACTTCCCCCGTGATATCTTCCGTGTCCGTCGTGAGTCCGAGTTTCATCTCACAGCGATACGCCTTATCGTGCGCCATCAGATAATCCGACGCCTTCGCCGCCCGTCCGAGTAAAACAGGTAGAACCCCCGTCGCAATCGGATCAAGAGTTCCCGTATGCCCGACTCTGGACGTATCATACAATCTTCGAACGGCAGAAATAATTCTGTGTGACGTAACCCCTTCGTGCTTATTGATAATCAAAACGCCGGAAATGGTATCCGGTTTTCTTCGTGACATACTTATACTCCTCTGCTCCCATAGTCTCTGATCGCTGCACCGAACGCTTCTGCCGCCATAGCAAGTGCCGCCTCCGGTGTGTCCGCCACAATGGTGCATCCGGCAGCACGCGTGTGTCCTCCTCCGCCGAACGCCGCGCACACCGCCGCCACGTCGATATCCCCATTGGCGCGTGAGGAAACCTTATATACGGTGGGGTCAGCCGACGATTGTCTCAGAGAGATTCCAACAAGTACCCCTTCCACACAGCGAGGCGTTTCAACGACGTTTCCGATTTCTTCTTCACTCAGTCCGACGTCCCGAAGCATCTGCTGTGTAAACAACACGACGCCGAGTTTCCCGTCCTCAAAGAATCGAAGGTTTTGTATGGATACCATCTGCGCTGTCAGCTCTCCCAGCGTACGCTGACCGAACAGCGAACGGCAAATATCCGCCGTATCCGCTCCACCGTCATCCGCGCGACCGATCTCGGCAACAAGCTCTGCGGCAACCCGATGCGTTTCGGGAGTAGTATTCGAAAATTTAAAACTGCCCGTATCGGACACGATCGCCGCGTACATCGCTCTTGCCGCGCTCGGCACGTCTCCGATCTTTCCGTTTTTTCGGAGTTCACGGGCAAGTCCGAAGATGATCTCCCCGGCGGCCGCGGCCATCGGATCGACGTAATACGGCGCAAAGGGTTCTCCCGTTCCGTGATGGTCGATCATATAGTCAATCTTCTCAGAGAAATCCGCAAAAGTCCCAAGCTGAGCCGGGGATGCAACGTCAACCGCGATCACACGGTCGTATTCCGAGAGTTCCGGCACGGAGTTATCCGCGGTATTTTCCGCACGGTCCCCAAGCAGAAACTTCAGGCGTTTCGGAATTTCCATCGGACATCTCACGTCCGCCTCTCCGCCAAGCGCGAGAATCAGTTCTCGCAGTGCACACGCCGAACCGACCGTATCTCCGTCGGGATTGACGTGGCAAAGGATCAGCGCTTTTTTTATTTTCGGGAGATCTTCGGCTATATCCGCAAGGGTAAGCGTCGGGTACGTGCACTCGTTGAGCGGCAAATCAAACTCACTCATCGTCGTCCTCCGACTCTGTCTCCGTACCGTCTGCCACGTCGTCAGAGAACGTCAGCGTTTTCAAAATTGCCGCAATTTCCGCGCCGTGCTTGACGCCGTCGTCACGAACGAACGTAATATCGGGAGTGATGCGGAGGTTGAGTCTCTGCGCAAGCTGGGAACGAACGAACGGCACCGCCGATTTCAGTCCTTTGGCAAGTTCACGCTCATCGCACTCCCCATATACCGAGTAATACACTTTTGCAAATTTCAAATCTGCCGATACGTCAGAGTTCATCACCGACAGCATCACGCCAGACACTCTCGGATCCTTAATCTCACGAATGATCTGCGCACATTCTTCCGTAAAAGCACCGTCAAT
This sequence comes from Eubacteriales bacterium, assembly GCA_045647965.1. Classification (GTDB taxonomy): domain Bacteria; phylum Bacillota; class Clostridia; order Oscillospirales; family CAG-272; genus UMGS1696. The sequence continues at coordinate 7,547 of JAZRNC010000068.1, forward strand.
CTTATTTTTTCTGTATTTTGCCATACTATTTCCTCTTTAATTTTATTTTCACTTTAAATATTCGGGTAAAAACTCGTTGTTGATGCAGTCCTTCACCACCTGCACGGCTTCTGCACGGGTGAGACTCATTCCGCTGAGTGAAAGCATTCCCTGGCCGCGGGCAATTTCATCCGTATAATCCCGCAAAAGATAGATTTTCGTATCGAGTCGGTTCGCGCCAAAGAACATCACCGTCGGCGTCAAAAGCGGATTCACCACGCGAAGTCCCCCCTCACCATCGCTTTCAATGCGGAAGGAGAAGATACCGCCGACCATTTTAAGCGGTGTGGGTGTTTCGTGACCGCTTACAAAATTCCCGAGCGAATAAATACAAAGCGTACGCCCGCCGTTTGCACCGTCGATCCACTCAATCGGCTGGAGACAGTGCGAATGATGCCCGAGAATCACTTCAACTCCGCAGTCTGCCATCAATTTTGAAATTTTCTTTTGGTCATACGTTGGTGTCTGCGTGTATTCCGTGCCGCAGTGAAGGGATACGATCGTAACGTCCGCTATCTCTTCCGCCTTCAGAATATCCGCACGGAGCTGTACTTCGTCAATACCTGTCAAACTATTTACGTCCGTATACAGATACGGCACGTACATTTTGGAATTTGCGGGAAGAAAGATCCCATTTGTACCGTACGTATACGACAGCCATGCGATCTTCACGCCCTGCACTTCCGTCACGCGGATATTTTCGTAATCTTCTTTATCGTAGTATCCGCCAATCATCGTAATCGGCTGCGAGTGCCAGAAATCCAGCGTATCCCGATATCCGCTCTCGCCCTTGTCGAGCAGATGGTTCGTCGCTACGTTGACCACGTCAAAGCCAAGCGTCACGAGATCCTCACCCAGCTGCTGCGGAGAGTTGAACGTGGGCCACGCGGTGTGTCCGTATTTCTCCCCCGCCATAATAGTCTCCTGATTGATGAACGCCACGTCCGCCTCCGAAATCATCCCGGCTACGTGTTCGTACATTGGAAGAAAGTCGAACCGCTTGTCCGCGCTTCCTCGCCGCTCGGCATCCTCAAAGATCGGCGCGTGAATGAGGTTATCCCCAACCGCCGCAAAATCGATCTCCACGCCTGCCCACGGATCAGGAAAATCCACGGTATTGATCGGTCGAACGCTTTGATCCGTTTTGGCCTGCTTGGCGCCCTCCCTGCCATCTTCAAAAATCTGCGCTTCCTCGCGGTCCAACACAATATTATCCGCAATACTTCCGAGAGAAATGCACGAAGAAATGACACAAACGACAGCAAGAATCAACGCCTGTACCTTTTTCACAGTTCCCACTCCCTCCTAAAAAAACGATATCTGATTTATTATACCATTTTCTCCGCCCAAATTCAATACATTCGAGGGAAGGGATATCTTTTTTTCTTTATTATTAAATAATTTGTCCTTTCATATGATAAAAATATTGCACACGCCCCCGTTTTGTGCTATAATAAATAAAATGAATGATCTTGGAGTATTATTTTTATTATGATAAAACTGCTTCATACCGGGGATATCCATTTGGACAGTGCCTTCTCAGCGCTCGATCCAAAAAACTCGGAAATCCGCCGCAACGAACTGCGCGCCGCCTTCACTTCGATGATAACCTATGCAAAAATGACAAACGTCGATGCTATTCTCATCGCAGGGGATCTCTTTGACGGGGAATACGTCACGAAAGAAACGGTCGCCATTCTTCGACGGGAATTCGAGAATTTCGGAAAACCGATCTTCATTGCCCCCGGTAACCACGACTGTGCTACACAGAGCAGCATCTGGCATAAAAAGATCTTCTCTGACAACGTGTACGTTTTCACCGAGGAAGCACTCGCTGCCGTGGATATTGACGAATTATCACTGACCGTTTACGGTTACGCGTTCACATCACACGATATGCCGACCTTCCCCGCCGCAGGACTATCCGTAGACGATCCATCCCGTGTCAACGTTCTCCTTGCACACGGTGACGTCACTTCCACGGCTACGACCTCCACCTGTCCGATTTCCGAAGAAGATATCTACGCTTTCGGCGCGGATTATACGGCACTCGGACACATCCATAACCCTACCGTATCGGGTAAGGACGAGCGTTACTGTTACTGCGGGTGTCTGGAAGGTCGCGGATTTGACGAGCTTGGTCCAAAGGGCGCGTGTATGGTGGAGATCACAAAAAACGGAAGCGAATCCACGGTCGTCGTGAAAAAAGTCCGTTTCTCAAAAAGAAAATACGAACGCGGAGAACTCTCCCTCGACGGCATCGAATCCACACTCGACGCGGCAGATGCCATCGCTTCCTACATTTCTGAGCACAAATACGGAGAAGATACCCTTCTCTCTCTCAGACTGACGGGTTATATTTCCCCCTCACTCGTTTTGGATATGGAAGTTCTTGAGGATGACACCCACGGCCTCTATTATCTGAAGCTCGAAGATGCGACGCATCCCTCTCTGGATACCGCGGCGCTCGAAAACGACGTCACGATCCGCGGTGAAGTGTATCGCAGGCTCAAGCCGTCCATTCAGTCAAGCGATGCAAGAACCCGTGAGATCGGACTCCGTGCGCTCCGCTACGCATTCTCTGCGCTGTCCGGAGAAAACAATTTCTAAAAATCGGAGGGATAACGAATGATACTGAAATCTCTGAATATTATATCCTTCGGCGGCTTAAATAACCGCACGATCGATCTTGACGATAACGTAAACATTATCTGCGGCAGCAACGAATCGGGAAAATCGTCCGCCGCCATGTTTATCAAGTTTATTTTCTACGGACTTTCCGGAAAATCGAACAAAGCCCTTGGCACATCCGAACGCCAGCGCTACATCAATCGCGAAACGGGAAAAGCCGCCGGTTACATTATGGCGGAAACGTCGGACGGTACGCTCTACCGTCTTGAAAGAGCTATTATCACGTCGGACGACGGTCCGAATCGTGAGCGTGTACGCATCATCAATCAGACAACGGGTGAAATCGTAACCGGACAAAATCCCGGTGAATATTTCTTCGGAGTTCCGGAAGACGTGTTCATCTCCACATGCTTTGTATCCCAGAACACGCAGATTCGTCCTGATATGTCCAAAACCTCCCTCACAGCCGGCACGGGTTCCTCCGCTGTTGACAACATTCTGACGTCCGCGGACGAAAACGTGGATCTCAAAAAAGCTGTCGGCAAGTTGGATGCCACCCGCCGTGAGATCTGCCACAAAAACGGTTCGGGAGGGGAACTGAACGAACTGCGCGAAAAGCGGGAAGCACTCGCTCGCGATCTCGACGATTCTGCGGAAAAATCTGCCGAAATCATCAGTACAACAACTTCTCTTGACGATATCAAACAGAGAATCGCTGAACTCGAAGAAAATAAGGCTCATTTCGACGAGCTGTTCGATGCCATTGACAAACTGACCGTAAAGCGACGCATTGATGCCCGTCGTCATGCCGAAGACAATGCGGAAAAGCTCACCGCCGCGCTTGAAAAGGTAGATACCTCCCCTCTCGGATCCGCTTTTACCGAATCTCTTCTTGAAGCGGAGAGAGATCTGCGTGCCTACGACGAATTATACGCCGCCTACCACGAAAACGGATATGGCGAGCCCACCGAGAGCACATCCATTGAAGAAGCGGATGAAATTATTGATTTTGTACGCAAGAAGGATGCGTCGTCGAGGACTCAGTTCTCCGTTGCCATCGCACTGCTGATCGCCGGTATCGTCGGAATTGTCATCACTCTGATGATGTACATCTTCAATACCGATATGTATACTCTTCCGATGATTATGACGCTCGTTCTCGTCACCCTCGGCGTTGTATTCCTCGTCAGCCACATCCGTTTGCAGGGCACCGTTTACGACGTTCTGGATGAATGGGGTGCGGAAACCGTGGACGATATCGAAAGTGCCGTTTACGACAATCTCACCGTTGAAAACAGAGAAGCATCCGCCGGAACCATCGAAAGTCTCGATCTTGAAGAAGCAATGATCCTTGCGGAAGATGCAAAGGAAAGAATTTACGCCCTTGCCGAAACGGCAGAACTGCCCGCAAGCGACGATATTTACGACGTTCTCCGTACGCTGCACATGGTATCGGATAAGGTGCAGAACGAACGCGCACAGATCGTCTCCCGTCTCGATAACGTAAACGGAAAGCTGGAAGTTCTTTCCGAACAGCTTGACGGTATCGACGAAGAAGAAGCTCTCCGCGAAGCCGATGCTATTCTTGCCACTCCCGAGGGAGAAAAAGCCGCACTTCTTGACGGGGCAACCATCAAGGACAGCGCAAAAGAACGCGACTTTACGGAAAACGCTCTGAAATCGGCGCTCAAGCGCAAGAGTGATCTGGAAGAAAAATTGCTCGAGCTTGGCAAACCGGGGCGCGATCCCGCGGAATGTGCCTCACTGATCAATGCTCTCGACGACCGAATCGAGGAGCTCTCCCTCCGTCACGACGCTTGTGAAATGGCCAAAGCAGCCATTCTCTCCTCCGGAGAAACTCTCCGTTCGGGTCTGATCCCCCGTATCGCTGCGCAGGCATCTGCATTTGTAGAAGCTTCCACAAGCGGTACCCACGAGCGCATCACCCTCGATAACACGTTCAAGCCCGGCGTTGCCGATGGGGACAATCTCATCCCAGCAGAACTACTCTCCCGAGGAACGTCCGATCTTTCCTACATTGCGCTTCGACTCTCCCTGTTTGGCGAGATCTTCACCGAGGAAAAGCCCACCGTCATTCTTGACGAAAGCTTCGCGCACATGGATATCTCCCGTATCAAGGGCTCCCTTTCCGCAATGAAGGACTCCCAGTACGTTCTCTTCACCTGCCGCGGAGATGAAGCAAACGCCGCCGCAGAGCTTGGATATAACGTAATACATATGCAAAACGATTAAACGATAACATCATATCAACACCGCCGAGAGCACCCGTTCGGGAAACTCTCGGCGAAGTATTTTCACACGAATTTCTCAATATTTTTCCAAAAAAGTTCCAACCTTTTCGGAAAACCGTGTCTATATGGGTGAAAGCTTTCAAACGAGGTACAAACAAGTGAACAGACAAGATGGCGAGAAAATCATAACGGAATATCTGAAGCCCATATTTGGCTTTGCACTGAAGCGCTGCAAAAACACACAGGATGCCGAGGATCTTTCGCAGGAGATCGTGCTGAAAGCATTTCGCGCGCTTCTCATCAAGGAGGATATCGGGGATATCGGTAAATTCATTTGGACGATTGCTCATAATACACTCAGCAATTACTACCGAGATACCGCGAGGAGCATCATCGGTGTGTCCATTGATGAGGCGGCGGAAATCGTTGCCGATCCGGACTCGATTTTTGATGACGATGACAATGCTGATACCATTCTCCGACTGCAAAGCGAAATAGCCTATCTTTCAAAACTTCAACGCAAGATCGTAATTGCGTACTATTTTGAAAACCGCAAGCAAGCCGATATTGCGAAAGATTTAGGTATTCCTCTCGGCACAGTTAAATGGCACTTGTTTGAAGCGAAAAAAGAATTGAAACGAGGTATGGACACAATGAGAAAAGCAAGCGAACTCAAGTTTAATCCCATTAAATTCGATTTGTGCGGTTTCAGCGGCTCTGTCGGAACAGAAGGATCACCCGCCAACTTCTTCCACTCTCTTATTGCGCAGAATATTGAATATTCAGTCCTGAAAGAAGCAAAAACAATAAACAGGATTGCCGATGAACTGGGAGTTTCTCCCGTCTATGTGGAAAGTGAAGCAGAACGCCTTGAAGAATATGGGCTATTGACCAAGATCGGTGATAAATTTCTTTGCAATATACTGCTTGAGGAAAGTACAACAGAACTCAATCGTTTGCACGATCAAATGTATTTAAAGGCGTCAGACATATTTGCAAATGAATTGTTTGATGAACTGATGAATTCGGGAATATTGGATGATAACAGAATATGGGGCGGCTCGACTGAACCGTTTACCTTTACTTATGATCCACCTAAAGATAAAAACTTTATGCTGTGGGCACTCATTCCATAC
>JAZRNC010000069.1:0-6935 GCA_045647965.1 Eubacteriales bacterium
CGTTTGGGCATACCACGACGAATACAAATCGCTCGGTATTGAAATCGAAAAGAATGTGGAGCTTGTTAATGCGACCAACCCGAACATCAAAACGATTCGCCGCTCCATCATTCCCACACAGCTTTGTCAGGTAAAATACAACACGGCGTACGCTTCGGATTTTGCCGTATTTGAAGTGGGAAGAACCGTTGACGGATTTAAAGATGATGGTCTTTGCAACGAACACAAAAAACTTGCCATCACTCTTTACAGCAAAACAAAAGAAACCGAAGAAATTTACTTTGAACTCAGAGATATTCTTGCCGTCCTTGCGGATGACATCAAGCATATGCCGCTCGTATTTGAAAAAGCAGAAGCAACTCACTCCTACCAGCATCCGAAGAATCTGAACAATATCTACTGCGGTGGTAAATTCCTTGGTGAAATCGGTATCGTAAACACTTCCATTGCAAAGAAGATCGACAAGAAAGCCAATATCGTATATGCCGAAATCGACATTGAAGCCTTCGCCGAAATCGACAACGCAAGCATCCGATACTGCGAACCCTCGAAATTCCCGGAAATCGAAATCGACCTCTCCTTCCTCTCTGAAACGTTTGCACCGATTGCAAAAGCGATCGAAAGCGCAAACTGCACTCTCATCAAAAAGACCGACGTCGTCGATATCTATTCCGATGAATCCGGCAAGTCCATTACCGTAAGACTTCTCTTCTCTCACCCGGAAAGAACTCTGACAAAAGAAGAGGTTCTTGCCGTTGTTAACGGAATCGTTGACGCCCTTGCTGAAAAAAATGTAAAGCTCAAGAGCGAATTCACTCTCTAATAAACTAATAACTCCCCGGTAATGCCGGGGCTAAGAACGGTAAAGAGCCGGTATGGATTTCCATACCGGCTCTTTTCTATTGCACAGGTATTTTCCACGGTGAATACGTGCGTATTTTCTGATGGTTTTAAGTGATATTACTCTGTAAACAGAGCCGTGATATTCTGTTCGCCTCCAAAACTCGCGAAGCAAAATCACTCACCGAAGACGAATAGAATTGGCGTTTTGTCCATAGGAATACAACGCTATGGTTGGGAGGCTAACACCAAACCAGCCCGGAGTCTTTCGGACTACTTTATTGCCGCACCGATCATTACAGATATCAAAAAAAATAACAGTTCAAGATTAGCCCCCACCCGCACCTCTATCCACACGACACACAGAAAGAGAAAACATACCGTCAGTATGGACACGGTATGCGTAAGTTTCTCGGCAACATCAAGCGGAAAAATCAATGGAAACAATACGCCCACCACTCCGCCACCATCAAATCCACGAATTGGCAGGAGATTGATCACGGATAAAAAAAAGGATATTCCAAGAAAAAGAGTATTCTGAAATATCCGATACCATAAAATTCCACAGATCAGTCCAAACATTGACCCAGCCAAATGAACAAACACCTCGACGACGTAACTGCAGCTCGAAAAATCGAACGCTATTTCAATCCCCATACCAAAAAAACGAATTCCACGAAATGGAACGTGACACAGGATAGCCGCAAGAATATGACCGAGCTCGTGGATGAGGATTGCGGTAAAAAACGGGAACATTACGGACTCTCCCCGAATATAAGTTCAGCAAACCACATTCCCACCGAATCGAACACCGACCATTCGGCGGCCTCTGCAGTAACATCCTTTTTTTCGGGAACGATCAGCTCTTCCTTTTTGCTCTCTCCGTCAGCACTTTCATAATTTACGTTCGGGTTCATTACTGAAACTGCCGCCGCGCTTTGCGTTTCCTCTCCCCAAAACGAAATAACAAGCATAAAACATGTCGCAAGTATGCCAAGCGTCATCATTACATTACCGATTCCACCGTGATCCATCTTTTTTTCTTTTATCAATCCCACGGTTTCTATTCCGTTTTTGCACTTGCGACCAATCGTTACTCGTTCCATAACTCCTCCCAAAAGTTTGATTTGTCTCAACATTCTATGTTATAAAATGAGAACATATCACCCACTACACACAAAAAACCTCTGCCGTTTCAAAAGCAGAGGTTTTTTCATTAAAGCATATGTGCTCTGAGTTCTTCGGGAGAGAGAGGGGACAAATCGGCAGGACATACGTCAAATACCGTTTTGCAACCGTTCACGCCTCTTTCATGCATTTTATAGATAGCGCGTGCAAATGCCACAAGTACACTTGAAGTAAATTCGGGATTTGAATCGAGTTTCAAGCTATATTCGATGATATGCTTATTTTCGTCATGCCATCCCGTCGTACCCGTGCGAATCACGAACCCGCCGTGAGGAATACCCATATGTTGGCTCTTTAGTTCTTCCATCGTAATAAAGTTAACCGTGGTATCGTAATCCGCAAAATAGTTTGGCATCGTTTTGATTTCATTCTCGATACGCGCGAGGTCCGCACCTTCTTCTGCTACAACGTAACATTCTCTCGTATGCTTCTCGCGAACTGTGAGAGTGGGATTATCACCTGCTCTTACTGCGTCAAGTGCTTTTTCGATCGGTACGGTATACTGACGGGCATCCACAACTCCGTCAATTCTACGAATCGCGTCGGAATGTCCCTGGCTGACGCCCCTGCCCCAGAATGTGTAATCGTTTCCGTTCGGTAAAATTGCCGATGCGTACAGTCTGGCAAGAGAAAACATACCCGGATCCCATCCACCGGAGATCAGCGCGATATGACCGCTGTCCTTTGCTGCCGCATCTACCGCCGCAAAATGAGTCGGGATTGCCGCGTGAGTGTCGAAACTGTCAAGAACGTTGAAGTCCGCCGCAAGCTCCGGTGTCATCTTCGGAAGATCCGTCGCACTTCCACCACAGATGATGAGTACGTCGATTTTATCGCGAAAATTCGGCAGTTCACTGCTGTGATACACCGGAACGTCCGAACATGTTTTTACGCTTTCGGGAGAGCGTCTGGTGAAAATGCCAACGAGTTCCGCGTCCGGTGCATTTTTCACGGCGCATTCTACCCCTTTACCAAGATTTCCATAACCGTAGATTGCAAGTTTCATATATTCTTTAATTCCTTTTCTTTTACTTATAAATCAATTTGAACACCGACCGGACAATGGTCACTTCCCATTACTTCTGCATAAATCATCGCATCGCTCATTTTTTCGGCAATTCTATTTGAGACGATAAAGTAATCAATACGCCATCCAACGTTTTTCTCGCGGGACTTAAACATATACGACCACCATGTATACGCGTCGGTTTTGTCAGGGTAAAAATACCGGAAACTGTCCGTAAATCCGGCATCAAGAAGTTGTGCGATCTTCTCGCGCTCCTCGACGGTAAAGCCCGCATTTCCAACGTTGCTTTTTGGATTTTTTAAATCAATTTCACATCTTGCGACATTCAAATCCCCACAAAGTATGACGGACTTCTTTTTGTCAAGCCCCATCATATACTCCCGCAGATCGTCTTCGTACTCCATACGGTACGGAAGTCGTGTAAGTTCCCGTTGAGCGTTTGGTGTATAGGAATTGATGAGGTAAAACGAATCGTATTCCAGAGTGATCGTACGTCCTTCGTCGGCGTATTTCCCGAAAATTCCGTAAGTAACGTCAATTGGTTCATACTTTGTAAAAATAGCCGTACCGGAATATCCCTTTTTCTCGGCGCTGCAATAAAATTTATAATAGGATTCCGGCTCAAAATTTGCCTGATCCGGCTGCATCTTCGTTTCCTGAATACAGAAGAAATCGGGCGTTTCCCTATGGAAAAAGTCAGAAAATCCTTTCTCAAGACACGCACGAAAACCATTGACATTCCACGATATCAATTTCATTTTCCATCATTCCTTGCTCAGTAAATATTTTTGTTCATGGGCGACGCTCAACATGCGAAAAAACGAAAAATCTCCTCGAGATCCGCCGAGACATTACCCTTAATATCATAACATATGGCAGAGCCTCTCGTCAAGCGATTTTTTAAAGAAAAATTGCTCCTTGCCGATAAATACTTTTCGAGGAAGACTACTCTTTCCCAAAAACTTTTTCGGATTCTTCGTCATTATCGGTACCTTTTTTTGTCTTTTTCGGCTTGATATCCGACAGCGGATTTTTCGACATCGCCTCTTCCATATGGGAATTGGATACGTGAGTGTAAATCTGCGTCGTGTTGAGCTGCTCATGACCGAGAATATCTTTCAGCACTCGAATATCCACTTCCCCCGACTGATACATCAAAGTAGCGGCAGTGTGGCGGAGCTTATGCGTGGAATAATTCTTGTATTCGAGCCCCGCTTCTCCAAGATGTTTTTTTACAAGCCACTGAACCGTTTTCACGGAAATGCGCTTTCCCTGCCTTGAGAGAAACAGCGCGCTCTCCCCTTTCTGTTTGGCGGGAGTTGCCATTCGAATCGGCAGATACGCTTCTATCGCTTGTTTGCACGCCTCATTCAGATAAACAATCCTTTCCTTCGAGCCTTTACCGATCACTCGAATCGAACGAAGTTCTTTATCAATATCGGGAATACTGATCCCGACTAACTCCGACAAACGAATTCCGCAATTCAAAAACAGCGTCAGAATTGCAAAATCACGCTCCTTGTACGCGTTTTCCTCGTTTTGCTGTACAACATCGAGCAGATCCACACATTCATCCACCGAAAGATGCTTCGGCAGATCACGTTTCAGTTTCGGGGATTCGATATGAATGGCTGGATTATTTTCAAAAAAGGTTTGCTTCACTGTACAGTATTTGTAAAACTGCTTGACCGCGGAAAGCTTTCTCGCGCGCGTTCTCGCTTCGTTGGAGCGTTCACTTCCCACGAACGCAAGAAAATCGTAAATCTCCGTTGACGTAACGCTCTCAAAAAACGCCGTATCCAGTTCACGGATATCGATCGCCTCAAAGTCTTCCCCTGACGTCGCGAGTCCGTGACGGGAAGCATATATGTATCTGCAAAACGTACGTAAGTCAAACAGATATTCCGTAACCGTTTTTTTGGAGCATCCCTGCACGACATCTTTGTAGTTGGCAAATTTTCGGATCAGCTGAGGAAATTCCTCGCGGAACTCTTTATCGTTCATTTCCACCTCCGAAGACAAATAGTTTTCCCTATCCTTATAATTATACTATAAACTTTATTCATTTAATGGATAGTTTGTAAATTTTTAAGAGATACTCTTGTAATTCTGTAAAAAAAACACTACAATATAGTTAGACGAAACGGTTTGGCCGTGTCATTACTTTTTGATTGGAGTACGTATGAAAGAATTTTGGAAAGAAAACAAACAACACGTGTTCAAAATGCTGCTTAATCAGTTTGGTGCAACCTTCCTCGGGCTTATGCTCGTGATTGCTTCAACTGCCGTGGATGTGGAAACTCCGTGGGTCATGCTTCTTGCAAGTTGTTTTGCCACGCTGTTCTATATTTATTTGATATACAGCCTTGTATGGGAGAAAGGCGGCCGTGATAGAATCAAAATCGACGGCGGTCGTGCCCCCCGTAAGCCCTTGACGGGACTCTGGATCACGCTTATGGCAAATATCCCGAATATCCTCATTGGGCTGATCATCGTCATCTCGAATCCGATGATCCACACCTACGAATGGGCGGGAAATTTAAACGTAATCGGACGTGCCGCCGCACTTCTTTGGGAAGGTATGTATTCCGGCATCGTTGCCTACTTTTCCCCACGCAATCCCATTATACACATTCTTGACCTTCTGCCCGGTTTATTCGTTGGCGGCTTCGGTTACTATATGGGACTCTCCAATTTCCGTATTATGGCTCTTTTTGAACCCAAAAACGCAAAAAAATAACCAAATCAGTAAAAAATGAACCGGAGAAAAATTTTCTCCGGCATTTTTTTATTTACCGCAAAGACGAATGGTTGGCTCATAAACGTGGTGTTCGTCAGCACCCGGACGGATTTCAAAAATGACCGGTGCGTGAGTGATACGATTTTCTTCCCAATTTTTAAAGAATGAGGCCATAGAAATTAAACGACCATACCATTCCGTGATCGGAAAATGATTGCCGCCTGCGCCAAGCTTCTTCACTTGGTGGATATGATACCCTACGTTTTCTCCGGCAAACTCCGCATACCACACGCCAATCGTGTATTTCTGGCTGAAGGGGCTATTGTTTCTTGCATGACCTACGTCAAGATTGATGCCGATTCGTCGGTCGCATTTTTTGCGGAGAAGTTCCGTATACGCGCGAAGTTCTTCGGGAAGATATCCGAACCGTCTGTCATTCACGTCGGACTCATCGGGACGCATATGCATATTTTCCGTACCAACGATGCATCCGACTGGGAGATGCGATATCTTTTCCGCAAGAAAATCCGTAATGTCTTCAAGTACCGTCTTGTCAGCTCGAACGATTCCGATATTCACGATCGGAACGTGGAGCGTAATTCTGTCAGGTTTCAAAATCTGTGTCGCGTCAATATATCGATCCCACGTACCGTCGTCCAAAATCTGACCATCACGGTATGTCAAATTCGGAGCGTGCATCGACAGATTCCATCCACCGACCGCTCTCCAGCGCTCAATCAATTCACGAATTTCAGAGAGATTTTTATCCGCGATGCTATGACGAAGTTCCAGGCATCCGAGTTTATGCTCAATGGCATATTCAATATCTTCCACAGGACGATAGCAGGAAATGCCGACATACTTCGGAAGATCTTCGGGCATCGGACACTCATAGTCGGATCTGATTAGTTCTTTGGTTTCAGTATCATAATAATAGAGACACGGAGGACCTCCGATCGCCTTGTCAGGGTCAGCTGCTCTGAGCAAGAACATATTACTGTCATATTCGCAGGATTCACGGTGCAGATGACCGAAAAACAATCTTACCTCCGGATGATTCGCTCGCCACTCATTCATTTTTGCTTTATGAAGCTCGGTCAGTCGCTCGATCGGGTGGTGCATACAAACCACTGTTTGTGC
>JAZRNC010000070.1:0-2993 GCA_045647965.1 Eubacteriales bacterium
GATCGTGAAATGCGCGTAGTTGTAGAAATTCTCCCCCGCCTCTCCCGTCGCCGCCATCTTCTCATACCGATCGAGATACGTCCGATAGATGGGGGCTGTGGGGGAGGTGGGGTTCAGATCCCAGAAGACTCGTCTCACCCCGGCGGCAAGCTGGCGGTTGAATGCCTCGCGGATCATCTCCCCATCGTGTAGGTTGATCTCGGTCGCGATCCACATCCCGTACGAGTTTCCGCGGATCTTCTTGTACGAATCGGCGTTTTTGCCGCCCGCAAAGATAACGATCCTCTCCCCACGCGTCGTCATCACGCGCAGAGCCTCGTTGTCACGGTATCTCCCCCACGAGCATCGTCCGCGGAAGATATTCTCAAGTCCGAGACCGTTGCAGTCCCCGAGATTGAGTTTGGCGTTGCCGAGGGTAGAGCCCGTCGCAAGATGGAATCGGTCGGGGGTATTTTCGAGAAGTGCGGCGAATACGAATACGTTGTCCACCGTTTTTCCCGCACGTACCGCTCCCTCTGCCACGTTGATCGTCGAGTGGTACGCCCGTTTCATATACTTCAGGTGCTTTTTCCCGAATACGTACTCGCTCATTCCTCCTCGCCCCCTTCAAAGATGCCCCTGCGCAGTGCCTCGATTTCCCAACCGACGTCGGCACGCGCGGCGGATTTTTTGTTTTGCAGATCAAAGTAGAGCTTCATCGCGGGAACGGAGCCTTTTTTGGCGTTTTCGATGAGTGAGCCCCAGACGAGAGGCGCATCCGCTTCGGCAAATCCGCGGGCAAGGTGTGACACGTAATCACGGAACGAGCCGTCCAAAATCCAAGAGGTAAACTCCTCATCGCTGACGTCGTTTTCCCGCAGGATCGTCTCCAGTTCCTTGCCGCTTCTCACCATCGCAAACGCAACTGCCGCCTGCTTTGGATTCTGCTTTTCCGTTTCATTTTCCACCACCGTGTTCCTCCTTTCGATTGGTGACACCATTATACCATTCCGTTCCCCCTCCCGTCGTCCCGTGTTTGTCCGACGAAAAAAGGAACGCGCGATACCCTTTCTGTTCGCACCACTCCTCCACATCAATCAAAAAAACGGGGATTTTCGCTATATATCGCGCCAAAAATCCCCATAAAACAAAAAAATCCCCCATTTTATAAAAAATAGGGGAGACGGCAAAGCGTCGGACACCTTACCGTTCATAACGTATTCAAAATTCCCACCACCGCCGTTCCCCGCATATCCGGCGCAAAAGACAAAAAAATTCCGCCGTGCGGACGTAACCGAATTAAAAAATACGGTCGAATCACACGGCGGCTTCACACCAACAGAAACGTAAAAGATATAGATAGCAGTTATGACAACCGACACTGCCGATGGCTTTACAATAACCAATAAAAGGAAAAAATCCCGTCAAGCGACAAAGATACCGAATTCTTTATCACACGGCGGGACGAGGAAGGCTTATGTTGTTTGTACCCTTATTATACACCACATTTTGAGGTTTGTCAATAGTTTTTGACAATATATAGTATTTTTGGCAATAATTATAAATCCACTGTCCAAAACAGCACCACTGTGCAAAAATCCCCCAATCACTCGCGGCGTGCAGTCATCCTTGTGCAAAAAAGTCACATAAGAGAGGCAAGATATGCTGAAACGTCCATCGCATCGAGCGCGGCATCCTTCTTCAGATACAGCGGATGATGCGGATGACCACCGTTTTTGCTCCGTGCTCCGCAGGTAAACCAGCGTGCGCCATACTTCTCGCCGATCGCGATCATATCCCCCACGCATCCCCTGAGGTAATCCCGTTTCATAATCAGCGTTCCCCACGCCGCCCAGATCGACGGCGATTCTCCCGAGAACTGCAAAACGTACTCGAACGCCTTCATATTTTCCGCATGCAGACGGGGGTTATACACGGTCTCCATATGATCGGGATCCGTGGCACGCTGGGCATACACGTTGAACATCACAAAACTGTCGTACCCGTTTGCGTGCGCGATCCTCTCCACGGATTTGAGCGTATTGTCGAGCGCTTCGGGAGCTGCCGTAGACGGATTGATACCGATCGCGATCAGGGGATTTTTCCCCCTTGTGCCAAGTATGTATCGATATTCGTCGTATCGGTCGGGCACGTAGAGCCATTTTTCACGGTCAAACGTCCCGTTTGTCTCTCGCAGTGCCTCCTCGAACGTCAAAATCTCCATATCCACCGTAGCGGCAGACGGTATATGAGCCATAACGTATCCTCCACTCCCCGACGTGATCGACTTTTATCAGATCTGTCGGGTTATTTTTTCCGAAAACGGCGCGCTTCCCTTCGTCATCGGACCGCGAAGCTGCTCCTCACGCCATTTGTCCTCAAACGCAAGCATCTCTGCGCTCGGCAAAATGGGAGCTTTTCTGCCAAAGAATCTATCCGTGTAATCCTCACAGCAGAGCGCCGCCTCGGTGACGAATTCCCTCGTCGCTTCCCCGATGGCATAACGCTGCATTGCCACACCAACGCACTGATCGAGTCGCGCACGCTTCGGGAAATAATTTTCAAGAAGGAACTGTGCGTACGCCACCAGGCGATAACTGCCGTCACAGAAATAGTCGTATTCTCCCCATTCCGCTTTCGGAACAGCGTGAACGGCAACGTTGTTTTTCGCCTTGATCGAGGAGAGGATCGCGCCCTCCTCATTTTTCTCCGCGAAACAGATGGTATAATTTCGACGGAACATAGTCCCACTTGCTATCGCTCTGTGCACATCACTGGAACCAACGATCGGAAGATCCACGCCCTCCTCGCGAAGCTCGTGCCAAAACATATTCGTAATGTTGATCCCCCCGTTAAATCCGCATTGGCCGTACAGCTCAAACGCATCGAACAAACCGCTTTTTAATAAAATGCGCGCGTTCTCCGTGCAAACGTTATTCGAATGCGAGCCACTCGGATGCCAGAAGGGATGCACAAAGATGGCAAGTCCCCCGACCTCGTGAATGCGGTCGCAT
>JAZRNC010000071.1:0-3302 GCA_045647965.1 Eubacteriales bacterium
TCATGGAAGTAAGATGGTTTCGCTATTCAAAAAGCATTAAACCTCTATCGTAGTAGCATAAAATCACTCGTTCGGCGCGGGGATTGTGCGCAAGCCTAAGATGCGTAGAGATTCGTTTTTCTGTTCCCAAACTTCGGGGCGAGTTTCTTTTTCAAGTTCGCGTCGGGTGCGCTCGTATATTTGCATCTCGGAAAGTGTGCGTTCATTGAGCCGCCGCCAGTAGGTGAATTTTGTCACAACAAGGTCAGACCATTTTGTGACAAAATGTCAATGACGAAGCTTAGCCATAATACGATACACCGTTCTTGGCGATACTCCGAGCATATCGGCGATTTGCGCTGGCGAGACATTAGGATTCCTTTCAATACTTTCCCGCACTGTCGATTCCATAAGAATTCGTCTTTTTTCTCTTCGCCCTTTAATATCATTTAATTCGTGCATCTCAACAGCTGCCGCCTTGACTTTTTCGAGATGTGCCGCCGCTTGAATAATCATCGCTTCGCTTGTTAAAGGATCGATCGGTGCTTCATACCCAGCTGCACGCTTACGGGCTATTTCCTCCGCCCGGCGTTGTTTCTCTTTTTCCAGCAGGCTACTGAGCAATTCATTATGGCTGCAGACAATTTCATCGCGTGAAATATTTTCTCCATAAACAAAACGCATTCCTTTTTCCGCAAGTTGGTTTCCGCGAATAAATGCTGTATAACTGCTCCAAAAATATCCATCAAACCTATCGCTAGCGGCGGCGCGTATCGGATTAAGGTGGATATAGCCAAGACATTCGGCGATTTTCGATGACGATAACCCAATGACACGATCGTAATATGCCGATTCCCAAAGAGTTCCTTTGTGTGAATATCGGCGATTGTACTCCATTGTAACCCATTGCTTAAGAATCTTCATGAACGAACCGATGTCGTACATCCGACCACTGATTTTTTCAAGCTCTTCTTTAACACGTTTTTCGCCCGACACCCCTTCTCGCCTCCACTTATCAAATGTTCTTGATAATGCTGATGCAGCAGACAGTCCTTTTAACACCTCATAACGTCGCAGAATTTCATCCTCGTCCAGCGCCTGCGGCTGAGGCAGGTATGCGAGAATATGGAAGTGATTCGTCATAATGCACCATCCGATCAGTTTAATGCCGCAAAATTCGGCCGTGCGCCGCATCATATCTATAAATTCATCGCGCTCTTCATCTTTTAGAAAATAAACGCGATGCGCAATGCGACTGACAAGATGATGAACCGTCTCCGGCTCTTTAATCCGATTATTGGAATTCGCCATATTCTCTCCTTTTTGTCACAACAAGGTCAGACCATTTTGTGACAGATTGGCAGTATATTAGCATAATCGGGATGAATGCGCAATACTTGTGCAGTTTTAATTTTGTCACAAGAAGGTCAGACCTATTTGTGCTCCTCCTTGTTTTGGGGAATGGGGAATGGCGAACGGACATTCCTGCGCCGTGGGCGCGTGGATATTATCTCACGGGTTTTTTACGAGTTTCGCTCTGTGTCTTTATCAGTTCCTCAAGGTTCTTTTAATGAGCCTTGAGGAATCTAAAATAGTGTGGAGATTGTGCTTGACAGGGTGTGTTATTCAAGCACGGGGATTGCGTTTACTGCCATACGAAGCGAATCAACATTTTCATGATAATAATGTCTCGTCATAGCAGTTGATTCGTGACCGACGATGGACTGGACGATGTGCAAAGGCACACCGGCGTTGGCGGCGAGAGACACAAAGGTATGCCGCAAGGAATGAAATGTAGCTTCTGGAGTTTTACTGCGCCGCCCTTCCAACTGAATGGATGTTACGATATTGGCGGCATTAAAGATTTTCGCTATGCCTTGACTTATTCTCCAGCGAGATGCCATATACGCATCCGCTATCGAAGGGATAACAAAACCCTCTCGTTCATTTACTGAAACCGCATTTAGTGAGAAAGTGGGTCATCTCCGGAACGGCCTGTCCAGTCCCATATGCAGTAGCGTCCGGCGTCCGACCCATCTGAAGCCGTAAATTTGTCACAACAAGGTCAGACCTATTTGTGACAAATTCTTATAACATTCTTCGGATAAATCGCATGCGGCGGAAACGGCATCGTACAGTTGCTGAACCTCTAGAGCCTGGTCTGACCCTCTAGAGCCTGGCGTCTTTTTTATTTTATTACATTGCCCTCTTGCCTTATCGCACTAACTAAATCAAATCTGTAACTCTCAAATCTCCAATATTAGGTTGTGCCGGATCAGCATAATATTTCATAATTGTACGAATATCATCTCCGGAAATAGACGTTGCCATCTCTGCACCAAATTTTTGATACACATGGTCAATACAAATTTTACGCAATTCATAAGCACCCTTAGACCCTACAAATCCAAAACCTCGCATAATTTTATTTAAGGCAATAAATGTATCTTCGTTATATTCAAAAGAAAAATCCTTTATTTTCTCCCAGATATCAGGGTGAACAGGCCATTTCACCATACGCCCAGAAGAATTAGCGGTTTTATGCGGCATATAATTTAAATATACTCGCCCTTCTTTTTCAATAAAGTTGCTCCTATTGAGACGCAGTATATCACTGTTCCGCATCGCAAACTCAAACATCATCGTTGTAACAAACCACAATCCATCTATCGGCATTGTCCGATACCAATTCTTCACCTTCTGCAATTGATCTTGGGGAGGGCGATTATAGCGAGGGCTCGTCGGGCGTCCGCCTAGCGATGGGAATGGTGGAATTTTCCAACCATGATCAAGATAGTACGGTTGAACCCATCTAGCAAATAACGCCCGAAGTTGATTCATATACGCTATTGCTGTTATAGGCTTCATTCCCGTCTTTAACATATCAGCAAGATATTGATGTATTAATTTGGGTTTAATAATCGATACAAGCGGAAAATCTTCATCAAACCCTATTCGTGAATAACCAAGCCTATCTCGGCGTTCATTAAGCCAACGTCTAAAAGCATTAAATCCACAACATGTATTTCGCACAGTCCCCATACTCGGCTTTCCACATTTCAGTCGCTCTATTCGGGCTGCATCAATATAAACCTTTAGCATTCTTGTCATTGTTGGTATTGTCATATATTGTCCTTTCTTATTATTTCAATCTAAATAATTTACTATTTTTTACAGTGGCGCAGTGATGGCAATCGAATCCGCGAATGTCGTCGGATATCAGGTGAAGAACTCTCGCGGTGGTTACAATTATGTTGTACCTTCATTCCGTCTGCTCGACAACAAAACTCTTGATATTCAAGATATACAGCTCGATGAGAATG
>JAZRNC010000072.1:0-4527 GCA_045647965.1 Eubacteriales bacterium
TGCGAAAAGCAAAGGGACTATCTCAAGAAGAGCTTGCCATCAAGCTAAACGTGGTACGGCAAACCGTCTCCAAATGGGAAACGGGGTTATCCGTACCCGATTCCGAAATGCTCCTCCGTCTCGCCGAGGGACTCGACACCACCGTCAGCGTTCTGCTGTGCGAAACGGTGGAAAAGGATGGAGAGGACGAACTAAAAGCGATCGCGGCGAAGCTCGAGATCATCAACGAACAGATCGCGAGGTACAACGAACGCCGCCGTAAAACGTGGCGAGCTGTTTTTATCGCGTTGTCCGTTCTTTCCGCATGCGTTCTTCTCGCCGCCCTCGGCACGTATCTTCACGTTATTACCGCAATGAACGAAATGAATGCGAGTGTGTCTATCATTGGCGGTGCCGACGGTCCGACAGCAATCTTTGTGGCGCGAGAATCGTTTGACCCCTTTCTCTTTTTCGCCGCACTCGCCTGCGCCGTCGTTTCCGTTATCGGAATTATAAAAAATCGCAAATAATCCATCGAAAGACAAAGGATCACTCACCATGGACAATACGAAACAAATCTGGAAGACTCTCTACGAAGCGGCAAATGCCGTCCGAAGGGAACGAAGAATCTCCGAATACGTCAGCTGTGGGGAGGTTTCTGCCGCCATTCGGACAAAATCGGGAAAAATCTACACGGGAATCTGCGTGGACACCGCTTGTACCCTCGGAATCTGCGCCGAGAGAAATGCCATTTTCCATATGCTCACAAACGGTGAATCGGAGATTGACAAGGTTCTCGCCATTTTACCCGATGGATCGAGCGGTGCACCGTGCGGAGCCTGCCGTGAGCTGATGGTTCAGCTGATGCCAGATTCGTACCGGGAGATCGAAATACTGCTCGACTACGAAACAATGAAAACGGTAAAACTTGGGGATATCACGCCGGAATGGTGGATCTGAGCGAACGATAGCGACAAAATCAGGAGGGATATGCAGATGAACGTCAAAACCAAAGAAAACCTCACTGTCCGACTCGCAGAGTGGGCTGACGCCGAGGCAATCTCACAGATTTACGAAGGAGTACACACCGCAATTGAGGCGGGACTTGCTCCCGTCGGTTGGATTCGCGGCGTATATCCCACGCGAAAAACCGTCGAGGATGCGCTCGGACGCGGGGATATGTTTGTAATGGAAAACGAATGCGGGAAAGCCGTCGGCTGTGCCGTCATCAACCAGACACAGGTGGACGTGTACGAAGGCGCCCCGTGGACTTTCACCGCTCCGCCCGCTGAAGTGATGGTTCTGCACACGCTCGCCATATGTCGAGAAGAAGCGGGCAAGGGACTTGGTAAAGCTTTCGTCAAATTTTACGAAGACTACGCTCTCGCGCACGGCTGTCGCTACCTCCGTATGGACACGAACGAGATCAACATTCCCGCGCGCGGGATGTATCGCTCCCTCGGTTACCGCGAGATCGGCATCGTTCCGTGTGTCTTCAACGGCATCGACGGGGTGAATCTCGTTCTGCTCGAAAAAACGCTCTGAGATGGCATACCTCCCACCAAAGATGAATATACTGTACTAATTCCGTGTTTTTATTTCGGTTTTTTTCAAAAAATCGACAAAACATATTGACACACACACGGGTGAATGGTATAATGCAAGTAAGAATATATAATTTCTTTCTATTAAATCTATAATAACTTGGAGGTATTCAACTATGAAATTCTGTCCGAATTGTCGTCTTACGTTTGATGACACAGCGAATGCTTGTTCCCAGTGCGGCGGTCAGCTTTCTTGGGTTCCGCAGGCAGATCCGACCGATCACACCGCAAAGTTCTCAAAGGAAGACATCTCCGCAAACAAGGTTCTTGCTATGATCCCCTACCTGATGGGTTGGATCGGTATCATCATCACCCTTCTTGCAAGCGGCACATCTCCCTACGCTTCCTTCCACGTAAAGCAGGCTCTGAAGATTCAGGTCGTTCTGATCCTCGCTACCCTTCTGAACATCATCCCCTTCCTTGGCACACTCGCTTTCGCAATCCTCGCTATCGCTCTCGTTGTCGTTGAGATCATCTGCTTCATCAACGTATGCAAGGGCAAGGCAAAAGAACCCGCAATCATTAAGAACATTACTTTCCTTAAGTAATACATAAAAATCTGTTTTGAATAATATCTTTCG
The DNA here is from genome assembly GCA_045647965.1 of Eubacteriales bacterium. Taxonomy (GTDB): domain Bacteria; phylum Bacillota; class Clostridia; order Oscillospirales; family CAG-272; genus UMGS1696. The sequence continues at coordinate 2,165 of JAZRNC010000072.1, forward strand.
GGGGAGGAGCTTTTTTCGATAAAGTTCCTCCCCCGAGTCCCCTCTTCAAAAAACTTTTTGAAAAGGGATAAGAATAAACTATATATACAGGGCAAAATACATCCATTTTGTCCTTTTTGTTTTTTTGAGGCGGGGGGATGGGCGAGGAAGCTTCCCACAAAAAAGTTCCTCTCCTCCGTTATAAATATCCCCCTTTATCCCTCACCATCCGCGCCAAGACCGAAGCTGATGCCGAGCGCATTGTTCACCGCCGTCATCGTCTCCGCGTCGAGATGCCCCATCTTCTCTCCGAGCCTCTTTTTATCAATCGTGCGTACCTGCTCAAGCAGTACCACGGAATCCTTCTGCAGACCCACTCTGTCCGCCGATATATCAATATGTGTCGGCAGCTTGTTCTTGCCCATTTTACTCGTAATCGCCGCCGCTATCACCGTCGGGCTGTATTTATTCCCCACATCGTTCTGAATGATAAGTACCGGGCGAACCCCGCCCTGCTCGCTTCCTACTACGGGACTCAGATCCGCGTAATAGATATCCCCTCGTTTGATTGTCACTTTCGTCCGTTCCTTTCCGTATCGTTTTTCTGCCGAATTTTCCTCGGCATCCTTGCCCTCATAGTATTTTCCCGCCCGGAGTACTTTTAGTCATGCGGCGGAATTTTTCCTTTGCTTGCATTGTATGCATATTCCCCCATGCACGACACCATACTACCTACGGGATGGATGGTGTTTTTTCTAAAAATACGGAATTTATCTTGTCAAATCGCCGCGCGGGGTATATAATAATGGTATATATTTTATATATTCAACAATATTTTCCCGGAGAAACCGATGAACGATAAGAACTATGTTTTCGAGCCGATTTTCGCCGATAAATCGGTCACACTTCTTGGCGCGGGCGTTTCCAATATGCCACTCGCCGCACTCGCCGCACCCCTCGCCGCCCATCTCACGGTGCGTGACAAAAAATCCGTCGAAGAAATGGGGGAAAACGCCGCCCATCTCCACTCTCTCGGTGCCACGCTCATCACGGGAGAGGGCTATCTCTCCGATATCACGGAGGACGTCGTGTTCCGCTCCCCCGGTATCCGTCCCGATTTGCCTGAACTGCAAAAAGCAGTTGCAAACGGCTCGCGGCTTACCTCGGAAATGGAGGAATTTCTCGCTCTCCACCCCTGTCCCATCTACGCCGTAACGGGAAGCGACGGAAAAACCACGACCACGACCCTCGTCTCGCTGATGCTCCGTGAGGGGATCTCGGGTAACGTTTTCCTCGGCGGAAACATCGGAGAGCCACTCCTTCACCGCTGCGGGTCAATGAAAAAGACCGACGCGGTCGCCGTCGAGCTCTCCAGCTTTCAGCTTATGACAGTAAACGCGGACATTGACGTTGCCGCGATCACAAATATTACGCCAAACCATCTGAATTGGCACACCTCCATGGACGAATACGTGTGGGCGAAGGAAAAAATTCTCGCACACTGCGGTCGCGCGGTACTCAACTATGACAACGACATCACCCGTGCCATCGGAGAAAAATTGCAGAAGAGCGAAGCGCCCGTAACGTTTTTCTCCCTCGCTCCGCTTCCCACCGAGGCACTTCGCCCGATCGACAGCGCCGTATGGCTGGAGGACGATACCGTGTACTCCCACTTTCCCACCGAGGGGCGCGTGGAGATCATGAAACGCACGGACATCCGCCTCCCCGGTATCCACAACGTCGCAAATTACCTGACTGCCGCCGCCATCGTACACGGTGTCACCTCCCACGAGTCGATTCGAAAGGTCGCGCAAACCTTCGGCGGCGTGGAACACCGACTTGAGTTCGTCAGAGAACTTGACGGCGTCACCTACATCAACGGCTCCATTGACTCCTCTCCGACGAGAACTGCCGCCGCACTCAGCGCCATTTCCGACAGACCCGTCGTTCTGATTGCCGGTGGATACGACAAAAACATCCCCTACGAGCCTCTTGCCGATGCCGTCTTCCATTCGTCGGTACACACCGTCGTTCTGACCGGTGCCACGGCGGATAAGATCTACGATGCACTTGTAAAATCCGAAGCGTATCCCAAGAAAAAAGCGGAAGGATTTGTCATCGTGAAAAATCCCGATTTTGACGGCGCCATCCTTAACGCGAAAAACGCCGCACGGGCAGGAGACACCGTAATCCTCTCCCCGGCCTCCGCTTCCTTTGATGCATTTCCCAATTTCGAGGTGCGCGGACGCCACTTCAAGGATCTCGTGAACGCCTTCTGAGCGCTGCGGGATTTTATGAAAATTCAAAGTTATCAAGGAGAACGTATGCTTGATTTTGAAACGGTGCTCGGCATGCTGTGTGCCACCCCCACCGTATCGGGAACG
>JAZRNC010000073.1:0-6029 GCA_045647965.1 Eubacteriales bacterium
CACTACTGCGCGCACTGCGACGGCAGATTCTACAAGGGAAAAACGGTTGCAGTGGTTGGCGGCGGCAACACGGCGGTGCAGGATGCGCTGTATCTGTCGAGGCTTGCCGAAAAGGTGTATCTCATATACCGTAAAGACGGGCTGAAGGCGGAAAAGATTCACATTGGTCCGCTGAAAAGTGCGGAAAATATTGAACTTATTCCAAGCAGTACGGTTATTGAGCTTATAGCCGATGACAGACTGCACGGCGTTCGTGTTTTGAATGTAAAAGACAGCAGCACGTATGAAATTGCCGCAGACGGTGTATTCGTCAGTATCGGACGGCGGCCAAACACGGATGTGCTCAGCGGCATTATAGAGCTTGATGAAGCCGGTTATATTGTGGCGGATGAATCAACGAAAACCGCGATCCCCGGTGTGTTTGCCGCAGGTGATATACGAACAAAGGCATTAAGGCAGGTAGTTACTGCGGTAGCTGACGGTGCTTCCGCGGCACATTTTGCAGAGGAGTATCTGAGCCTGTCGGGGAAGGCGTAACTCAAAACAGAACACCATCCACAAGGGATGGTGTTCTGTTTTGGTGACCCGTACGGGAGAGATCGAAACGCGCAAGTGGGACTTGCGCGGAAAATTGCGGCTTGGATATGTTTTCGGTTATATGTCGAGCAATTTACGGCTTCGCTTCCGACATACAGCGTAATCTAAAACAAAAACACCATCCACAAGGGATGGTGTTTTTGCTTTGGTGACCCTAAAGAGTCCACAGACGAACACTCGGAGAGTGCGCTTTCTACATCAGAAATGGTAATATTTACACCTATATGACCGCCTCCGGAGGGGTCAAACACGATTTTTGCATGATCATCGTACAGGTATATGGCTACAATAAAGTTTTTTATAAGATTTTCACGGTATTTTGGATCGTCTATATCACCGTTCCGGAACGATAGGAGAAATGCCTTTAGTTCTTCTATATTGATTTCCGGTATATTAACAGTAAGCTCGGCGAGTTGAACCTTAACTTTGGCTTGATCTGATTCAAGCTCAAGCAGTCTGCTCTTTGTGGTATCCGTAATCACGCCTGCTTCTATGGCGCGCATGATATTTTGTATCGCCGTATCGTTTGCTTTTTGGCGTTCTTCGAGAATCGCAATGTCCGGGTTGTCCCGCTGCTCCTCGAAGTACCTTGCAACGCCTTCGGAGATCTGCGTAATTACGGATTCATTTAAAATATGGTGATAAACACCCATTGCTATATCATACTCAAGCTGATCTCGTCGGACGTCTTTCTTTCGGCATCCTCCGCCGGATCGTTTGTTTTTGCAAGCGTAATAGTGATGCTTTGTCCCTGATTTGCTTGTGCCGCACATTCCAATCATCGGCTCACCGCATTCGCCGCAGAAGAGAAGTCCCGTAAGAAGATATCTTTCATTGGTTCGGCTTTTTCCGCGCGGATTCTTTTTGTTTTTCAAAATATACTGTACCTCCTCGAATTGCCGTTTTTCTATTATTTGAGGCATACCGCCTTCGACGCGGATACCATCGAAAATGTATGTACCTGTATAGCGTTCGTTTGATATGATAGTAGCGAAACTGTTCTTGCCCCATTCGTTGCCGCGGCGATTTTTTATACCTCGTGCATTGAGATCGTCGGCGATACTTACAAACATCTCACCTGCTTCCACACGATCGAAAATTTCTTTAACAATGGGGGCGGTGGTTTCGTCTATCACGAAGTGTCCAGCTTTATCCGATTTATACCCATACGGCGCAGGACCGTTGGCGCGGCACTTCATGGCGTTGTCGGCCTGGTTTCGCTTTATGTCCTCGCTCAGATTCTCACTGTAAAACTGATTGAGATTCATCATTGTACGCCTTGCGAATCTGCCGGAGGCATTATCCGCAAAAGCTTCCTTGGCGTAAAAGACTTGTACGCCGTATTTATCCATTTCGCTTTCAAATATGAGCGCGTTGACCATGTTTCGGGCGATACGGCTTGATTTGTAAGCGATTACAGCGGCAAAAGTTCCTTTTTCGGCATCTCGGCGAAGCTTCTGATACTGCGGTCGGCGGTCGGAACGCCCCGACACGGCGCTATCTGCATAGACACCGACAACAGAAAGATTATTGGCAGCGGCATACGACTTGCACTCCGAGATTTGCTGTTCTATGGATTCCTCTCGCTGATTATGTGATGAAAAGCGAGCATATATCACGGCAGGAATTTCGCCGAGAGGGGATATTTGATTTTTTGCGCGTGCCATGTGTATGCTCCTTTCTGTGGTTTGTGTGAACGGGGATTTTTTACCTTTTTACTATTGTTCGAAAGGCTGTACTTTATCATTTACATATTTAGCGAACAGTAGTCCACATGCTAAAGCATCGGCACATGCGTCATGCGCATTGTCATCCAGCATAATACCGTTATAAAGGCACGCAGTGGTGAGCTTGTGGTTGTCAGCATCTTCATCGTATAGTCTGCTCAATTCGAGAGTATCAAAATATTTTCGTTTTGAACCATCAAGATCAACGCCTTGATGTCGTAAAAATCTTAAATCGAATATGATATTGTGAGCAACGATATTATAATTACCAATAAATTTTGTAATAGATTCACGAACTTGTGCAAAGCTTGGACTATCTTCGACATCATCATCACTTATGCCAGTTATTTCGGTTATCTTAGAAGGTATGGGGCTTGATGGCTTAACATATGTATATATCGCTTCAATCGGCTCCAAGGAAACAAAGCGTACAGCAGCAATAGATATGATTTCGGAATTTTGCGGAGATAAGCCGGTTGTTTCTACGTCAATGGCTACAAAATCTTGAATATTGGAGAGCTTGGCATTTTTGCGTAATCGAATAGTTTTGATATCATATCCCCCCAAGTCCAATTCAATCTTTTCAGCGTTCTTTTTGACAACAATGTCACTAATAGGGAGATTATTCAATTTTTTATTAAAATCATTTCTTTGGGCGATTACGTATTCGGCTGCTTGCTGATCCTGCTGGGCGTTTTTTCGTGCCTCCTTAAAACTGTTATATGCAATTTTTAACAAAAAGGCAACGACAATGAAGAATAGAATTTTTTCCATACGATTACTCACACCCTGCCAATAACCCGACCAACGCACTTGATTGTGTCGTATTGGCTGAATTTAATATCCTTATACTTTTCATTGAGGGAGATCAGACGGTCTACCCCATATTTTTTTATATAGCTATCGCCGTTGACGATGTATACGCCGACTTCGCCCTCATCGAGCGCGTCACACTGTTCAACAAGCACTACATCGCCGTCATAGTATATTGGTTCCATGCTGTCGCCCGATATGGTAAGCGCGAAATCCGCTTGACGAGCTTCGGGAGAATCGGGGATGGAGATAGTTTCCCATGCGTTGTTATCATCAAGCATAAAACCGATTCCGGCAGATACCTTATACAAACTGTGGCGAATAGAATACATCGGTTGTTTTTTCTCCACCTTTATAGGTGTTATACTGCGAGTGTACTCTATATCCATAACTGCGTCTACTGCCTGCTTGCCGAATGTGTCAAGCTGGCGGTATTTTCTTATATAAGATTCCTCTTGGCTTGATAATGATAATGGTGCAATAGATGGATGAACTACTTCAGTGATACGACCGCGAGCGAGGTCATTAACATCAAGAGCCAAGAAGTCGCAAATCTTTATCATTGTATTAACGCCAGTTCCGGATATTCCACGTTTTAGCATATTGTCTATCGTGGAATAAGGAACATCAACAGCGATAGTAAACTCGCGGATGCTCTTATATTTTGAAAGAATATAGTTTTTTAATCTTTCCTCAATGGTCATTGGAATCACCTCTGATGATATTGTATCACACGATTTGCGAAAAATCAATAGCAATTCACCAAATATCGAAAATATTTTCGAAAAAGGGGTTGACAATTCACCCGATGCGGTGTATAATCAATAGCAGATACACCAAATTGGGTGAATGGAGGTGAAAATGAGTGTATCGAAATTTAGAAGCAGAATTAAAACGCAATAATGTTTCACGAGCGCAAATAGCCGATGTATTAGGTGTCACAATATCCACGGTATCCGAGAAGCTACATACCGCAGGGCGGCTGAAATTAGCGGAGGCTATGGTTATCAAAGAGACATTCTTCCCATCTGAAACTATAGAATATCTCTTTGCATCAGAGTAGGGAGAGGGGGTAGAGGGATGCAGACAAAGCTAAAAGCGATTTTATTTGAAAAGAAGATAACACAAAAATCGCTGGCAAAGGAAATAGGAATTGATGAACATTCCATGTGTGACAAGATGCATGGGCGGATAGATTTTACATTTACCGAGGTGTGCAATATTTGCCGTGTACTTGGTATTGATAATCCGCTTGATGTGTTCTTACCAAAAAGAAAAGGAGAACTTTACAATGGGTGAAAATCTTCACTCCAACGGAGTGGACGAGATAAAAGAAACGCTCCGTAAGCAACTGCGATTGCTGGCGGAACGTTCAGAAATGACGCATGACGAATTCGCATTAGCCGTACTGACAAGCGAAATGCGAGCATTGTCACTAATGCTTATGGATTTGCCTTAATGGTTGTGATTATCTATAATGGCGTTAATTATGTTATTATAGAAATCTGAAATTTGTTTAGCATTGAATTGGTTAGCCGTTTCTCTTCGATCATCGGTCGTGTTCGGAGAGGTGTGAGTAAACTCAATTTTCCCTTGCTTGATGGCTTCAAGGGTAAGCTGCAAAGCTACTTCTTTAAACATCGTGGTATTTTCTCCTTTCATTCGTGGTGTATATATTATACCATAAATTGGAGAAAAAATAAAGAGGAAAACCGGTAAACTATTTCAAAACATTCAGCAAACGCAAAACGAACGCTCTGTAAATGGGGTGTAAATTGCGCACAAACTTATAGAAAAAATGGCATTTTTGAGAATAATAAACCAAAAGGAGAAAAACAACATGGAAAACAAAAAATCACCATTACCGGAGCACGTTATCCGCGCAATGCGCAGGGACGACGGCTACATCATTGCCGAGGGAGCGCCAAAGGGGATGCAGTACGTTGTCTACGTTCTCACAACCGAGGGCTATAAATCGCTGTGTGCTATTTCGCATTCCCAAATGAACCGGCTCTACAAAGAAGGTTATATCAAGCACGTTGGCGACGGCAAATGGAAGCTGACCGAAAAGGGGAAGGAGGAGTAAACCATGTCAAGACCTATACCGGAAGTAAAGATGTTAGAGCCTGGGGAGAAAATTGAGGTCAACCTCGATGCGTGGTCGCCTTGGAAACGTGATCGCTTTTACAAAAATACCCTTGATGCGTTCAACCGTTGGAAAAAGGAGAAAGCAGCGGAGGCGGCAGCGGATGGACAAGCGTGAAAGACGCATGGAGCGAATGATCTGCCGCAAGCTTATTGGGGTATGCGGAAGGAAGTACACCGTATCGGAAGCGATAGCGCGGTATGACAGGTCATATGCGCATTATCGAGCGCTTGTCAGCACCGGTAACGGCAGCGTGAGCTCCGGTGAACTTATAGAAGACACAGTGGCATACGTCAATGCTCTTGCCAGATATTGCGGAGTGCGCGGCGTTGCGCTCAAGGAAATAAGATAGAGGAGGAAAAACAAATGTCATTACTTTTATCAGTATTCTACATAACATGGTTCACCTACCACAGCATTCGCCGCTTTGCCCCGTGTTTCCTTGCAGTATCCGGGGATATCCCCTACACCGATGCGCGGGTAAGACGTGCGAGCAAAGTAAGCGTGGCATACATCGTTGGAGTGATCGTATATACCGTTGCTTGGGCAATGGTGCTTTCAACAACGCTGACGCTGATGTATTAAATCAAAAAGGAGTACAAGTTATGTGCAAAATGAAATCGGCAATTATTCTCAAAGACCGGGTATTCATCCCCGACTACGACAGCCACAGCGATATGCTTGAGGAGCTTAAAATCAAGGACACAAGGGCAAACGCAGAACGGCTTTTCGTCCGCGTGGAGCTT
>JAZRNC010000074.1:0-4339 GCA_045647965.1 Eubacteriales bacterium
ATGCATCTAAGCGGAAGTCCCCATGGTTGGGGTGCAGGATGGAAGATTGTAGGATAGCTCTTTGTATAATAGAAGCCCTCCGGGAAATGATCGTCCATACTCCAACCGGCATAAGCTACGATATCCTCGAATTTTCCTTCGGCTTCCACATCGTTTTGATTGACAATATATTTACCCACGTAGCGTCTGCTTTCTCGTTTGCCGGGCAGGAAACCAATCCATTCAAGCTCCCAATTTTCAACCCCATGGTCTCCATAGTTTTTCATGTGATCCCAAACGCCATAGCAAATCTTAAGCAGTTCATCCCGGCATTTGTCGGTATCGTGGATACAGTCCCACATGCCGCCGATCTCGATCCACCAGTAATTATCTTCTTTATTGTGATCCTTGAAGGGGAGGTCTGCATCGGAGGTATATGTATATGCCCACTCCGGGGGTATGAACTTTACAGGATGGTCAGTTTCGCGGATTTGGAAAAGGCAGCTCATGCCCATGGTCTTCTTGTCAGCGACCTCGGGGGGGATGGTTTCGTTAAACTCACTTTTTGCCTCTCTGCCGTACATAAATTCCGCGCCGGATAAGGTGGAGAGAATGGAATCTCCGGAACAGTCGGCAAAGTGTTTTGCCTCTACAACGTGAAATGTTTCGGCATTTGTCTGCCAGGCTTTCACTTTTTCAATTCGGTTCCCATTCATAGTGCAGTCAAGGCAGCTTGTATTAAGCAAAAGGGTAAGATTTTTCTCTGCCATTGCTTTTTCGTAGAGCACACTGTCCCACAGGGGATATTTCAGGGAAGGATTCTGATAGAAGTTTTCCAGCATGATTTCCTCAATAATGCCGCTTTCCCGGTTGTCCTTGCCGTGGCAACCGCCGATCCACATACGGATCTCGCTGGATGCATTACCTCCAAGCACCGGTCGGTCGTGAATCAAAACTACCTTTATCCCGTGTCTTGCTGCTGCAATGCCGCAGCAAAGTCCCGACATTCCGCCGCCGATGATACACAGATCAGTGTTGTATGTTAATGTTTTCATTATAGATCTTCCACCTTTATCTTGTAAATTTCATAGGGAGTGACTATTTTTGCTTTAAAATTACCAAAGTGAGCCAAAACCAATTGGCTTTCTTCCTTACTTTTGTTGGCGTTCAAAAGCGTTTCCGCAATTAAAACGATCGGCGCCGCCGCCCAAGCATGGCAAGCACTGTGCATAAAATGACGGTTGTCTTTTTCGGTTAATTCCCAATGCTCCCACGTACTTGTAGCACCGCTTTCGATCATGAGAGAATACCGTTGCAACGTCTCAAAAACGGCAATGTCGGTTCTGCCCATTTTGCGCATCGCTCTGTAAAAAGAGACCATAAAGTAAGGGCTCACTTTGAAAACTTCAGGCAAGCGACTGTTAGCATCAAACACCGTGTTTACTATTTTGGAAGCCTTGGGATCATCTTTATGATGCAGGACAATCAGTGCCAATGCATTGATCGCTTCTGTTACCACAACACGATCGTTGTATGCTGAATACAATCCGTATTCCTCATTCCAAAACTCAGTGACAATACCGTTTTTCAGTTTTTTAAGTTTTGCTTGAAAGAAGGTTTCGGTTTCGCAATCGCCTAACACCCGTGCTAAATCCACAACCGTGTTCATCGCTTCAGCATACATCAAATTTATGAACGCATTCACGCGGCCAACGGAGAAATCAAAACTCTTGCCAACATCATCTTTCGAAATATCGTAATATTGCCAATACGGCACGTCTTCTAAAAGTCCGACGGCATTTTCAAAGCCCGAAAACCATCGCATGGCAGCAATCACAGAATTCCAAAGCGAGGAAATCAACGCCGTTTTCCGAGTAAACGCATAATAGTCGCCGAAGGAACAGATCCATTGCAGACAAAAAGAGGGAATTGGCGGCCAATTGTGATTGGCATCGGGATAGCGCGAGCAGGTCATTCCCTCAAAATCCTGCGACTGTGCAATTTGCAGCAACAGTTTTTCATGCATGCGGCAGTCTCCGGAGTAATAGTAATTCATAATTGCCTGAAACCGGCCGTCACCCATCCATTGTTGCTGTTCTCGGCTGGGAGAATCCAAAAAACCGTCCTGCATCGAAAGCGTTAACGTGTGTGTGCTGATATCCCAAATTTTTTGAAGTATGTGATTATCCGTTTCAAAAGACGAGACCTCATCGGCGGGATACGTTCTTGTGATGATTCCCACATCATTCAGTTCAATATCGCCCACATAGTTTCGGAAAAACACATACACGTAGCGAAAGGCTTCGTAATTGAATTTTGTTTCTAACGTATTTTCACCGTCTTTCAAAACAAATCTAGTAAAAGGTCGGTAGGAAACGTTATCAAAAACAGGCTTTCCGTTTAACAGTTCTTCAGAATATACAATGTCGACGATATCTCCTTTGTTGCCTTTAAGATGTAAGGATATATATCCTGCCAGCACCTTTTTAAAATCAATGACCGCATAATTGAAGGTTTCTTTCTCAACTTTTTCGTAAGTGCGGTTGTTGTTTTTTGAAAACGCGGGCAACGCAAGGTTGTCAATTTCCGCTTTTATTTGTTTGTGTATGTGATCAATCGGTGAGGTAATTTCGGCTTTGCCGATTCCTCTTGCGATAACCGCGTCACTTTTCACATAGTCTTCCTGTAAATTCTCGATTGGCTTAGGATACAGATTCCAAAACGGACTGTAATTGACATCCCGCACGCTCGCGTGTGACCAGGCGGAATCATCGAAATCGAGCGATGAAAAATCCGGTATATTTTGCATGTTCCATACTTCAATACATCCCTTACAGCCATTAACACGGGGTGCTCGACGATTTAATCCGTCGGACAGACACGTTTTCCAGCTGTGATCGGTAGATACTGTAACCGATGTTTGGTTTTCAAAGGTTATGGTACACTCGGCAAATAAGGCGGGGATTCGGCATATGGAATGTCCTGTTCCATAACCGTAATATAATACCTCGGCGGCAAAAACGTTCTCGCCCTTAACCAAATATCGTGTGACATCATATGTGTCCACGTATTGCCAACGCGGATCACTTCCGCACGGACCTCTGCCGATTCGCTTACCGTTAAGATAGACAACATACCTCGAGTCGGCAAACATGTTCAGTGTCGCCTTTTCGACCGTTTTCTCAACAGTTATGGTTTTCCGGAACAAACAGTAACTGTTTTTGGGAGTATCGTAATACGTTTCGGTTTCTTGGGATACCCAAATGAGTTTTGTGTTATGGGAAACAGGTAATGGTGTGGGTTTCTCTCTTTCATATCGTATATTCATGTTGCGTCCTCCGTTTTCTTTATTGTAGTATTTCCACCTCTAGGCATCATTCGTTTTTCTGCAAAAGTTATTTACTTTTTGGCAAATCTGATATAAAATGAGAACGAAGGTGATGACATGCAAAACGGACTGATCAAGGATATTGATTCGTATATCTCATTTCTCAACGGGAAAGGCTTAATGGTATCGGTTCACGGGAAAATTATCAATGGTCTTATCGAACACAATTTACATAAGAATCCCTACTGCAGTTTTATAAAAACCGACGATGATGCCTGGGCGCGCTGCGTGAAATGTCAGCAAAAAGTATTTAACGCGTGTAACAATGATTTTTTGTTTGGCATGTGTTGGGCTGGTGTGGAAGAATACGTATTTTACGTGGATGCAAAAACTTTTGTAAGTGTCAGCGGTTATGGCGTCAATAAAGAAAAAGCGACCGAGCGGATCACCCGCCTGTCGCATGAATACCATCTTGATCAGTCGGAACTTTTAACGATATATGAGCAGGGATTGAAACACGAAACAGAACCTCTCCAAGAATTAAAAACCCTGATTAGGCCTTTATGTCATATGCTTGCGCTTTTACAAATTACCATCGGTAATATTTCAAACATAGAATCCAAAAGTAAAACGTTCGATTCTGTTTTAGCCTTTGTTCAACGAAACATCACGCAAGACATTACCCTAAGAAGCATTGCGGATGCCTGTGCCTGTTCCGAATCTACGGTATCGCATTTGTTTAAGGAATATACAGGTCAATCTGTGAAAAAGTATATCAACAATCTTAGAATAAAGCGAGCAGAAAAGTTTTTAGTCTCTACAGATCTGCCGATCAGTAATATTGCGCTTCTTTGCGGTTATGCAAATACCAATTATTTTTCCACAGCCTTCAAAAAAGAATTTGGTCTGTCACCCAAACAATATCGCGCAAAAATAAGTAAGTTTTAGGACGGTACAAGCAAAAGGGGTTAATTTAAATTAGGGGCAGGTCGTGTCTGCCAATAAAAAGGCTTGACCAAATTGGTCAAGCCT
>JAZRNC010000075.1:0-6697 GCA_045647965.1 Eubacteriales bacterium
GTCAGAGGATGCGTGGCTGTGCTGTGTTATCTGATGATCGGTGCCGTTGGACTTCCCGTTTTTTCCGGATTTTCGGGAGGAATCTGGCAGATTTTCGGCCCAACGGGAGGTTTCCTTATGGGTTACCCATTAGCAGCTCTGGTTGTCGGAGGGATTCGGAAACATGGGCATTTTGTGAGGACGTTTTTTGCCGTATTACTTGGTGCTGTGATCTGTTATGCCGTCGGTGTGATATGGTACTGCACATTCACGGGGCAGGGGTTTCGTTATGCCGCTCCTTTGACTGTATATCCGTTCATTGTTCCGGAACTCATAAAAATAATATCAGCCGTATTCTTTTCCTCTGTACTGGAAAAAAGAATACGACTGAATCGTGACAGATAATCAAACCGCGTCGGCACACGCAAGAAGTGCGGATGCGGTTTCTTTTGTTATGTCGTCGGGACGGGAGTCTATCTTCGGCAGATGTCCTGCGAGCACACGGAAAAAGAGGCACGCGGCGAGGTAGGTACCCTCCACGTTTGGATGATAATCATCGGGTTTGTAGGGCGAGATTCCTTTTTTACACGCGAGAGGGAACGCATTTCCTACGGGAACACGAATACCACCCACTTCTTTGGCGGCCGCATCGTAGGCAAGCTCAAGTTTTTCTCTCATTTCTTCGTAATCCATATTTACAGAGCGAAGCTTGTCGGTATCGTCCCGATAAGGCCAGGTCTGGTAGAGAAGAACGGTTTTTTTCTCAAGATTCAATACTTCGCACAGTGATTTTACGGCATCGATATGTTCACTCGGAGAGAGTGCGGGGAGTGCACTTTGATCCTGTAGAATGACGGTGTCCCAATCCCTCTCGGCGTATTTCTTGAGGAGGCAATCGTGTAATTTATGTTCGGGATCGACAAACTGTGTAAGATATGCCCCACCCTTTGTCACGTGCTCTGTGATCCAATTGTACCCTTCTTTTTCGGCAATTGTTTGGAGCATGCCGGGCAGATCGTTAAAAAACGTAAAACTGTTTCCTAAAAATAAAATTTGCTTCATAAAATTTTATTCTCCTGTTGTAAGTTTTTGAAGCTGTATTCTTGGGAAATTCCATTTGAATTTTGCGGCGAGGCAGCGCAGAAGGATGATGACCGCTGTACCCGCAAGCATTGCATAGACTTTTCCCACGCGGTACCAAAGCAGTACGCTGACGATGCTTCCGATCAGGCACGCACAGGCGTAAAAATGCTTCACAAAAATATAAGGAGTGTTTCCTGCCATAATATCGCGCATCAAACCGCCGCCAACACCGGTGATGACACCAACGAAGCAAATGAGATATGCATTATAGTCGGAGGATTTATCAAACGCTACCTCAACGCCGACCATCGTAAAGATTCCAAGACCGAGTGTGTCAAACCAGAACATCAAACGATCGGTAAACCGTGTGGGAGGAATCGTTTCTGTGAAGGAGGATTTTTTGTAATGATGGGATTCCAGCGCGAATACGGTAAGCGCGGTGGCGGCGGCAATGGTGGCGTAGATTGGATTTACGAACGTAACGGGTGGATTGATGCCGAGAATAAGGTCACGGATGATTCCGCCGCCCGTTGCAGTGGTAATACCGAGAATGATTACGCCGAAGAGATCGAATCCTTTTTTGATTGCCGTTACCGAGCCGGAGATCGCAAAGGTAATCGAACTGATGATCTCGCTTACAAATACAAAGATTTCAAACGCATTCATAAATACTCCTTATATTTGATGATATGGAAGTAAGAACTGCACCAAATATGGTGCAGTTCGTTTAGAGAAAATTATTTATCAAGGGAATAGTCACCGGTGCAAACATCGTTACCGCGATCCATCCAACGACCGTTGGTGAAGTCGGGAATTGCTACGAATCCGCCTGTGGAAATGGAATCTTCACTCAGACAAGTGAGCGCAGTCCAGAGTGCAGCGTCGTAAACGTCAACCGGAGGAATTTCATTCTTCTGAAGAGTTTCAACGAACGCACGACCAACGAGGTAGTCCATACCGCCGTGTGTACCCGTTCTGCCGGATGTCAGGAAGTCTTTCCAGATAGGATGTTCAAACTTTTCGAATGCACCTTCAAAGGGCAGCCAGTCTGGGCGTTCCTGTTCTGCGAATGCTTCCAGATCTTCGATGTAGTATGCTGCTTTGTCTTCCATCCAGAGACCCTTTGTACCCTGAATTCTGCCGGCTCTGGAATACGGACGGGGAAGAGTACAGTCGTGTGTCAGGAGGATAGTTTCGCCGTTTGCACACTTGATGAGGGTGTTGACAATGTCACCTTCGTTGATCTGCTGGTTTACGAACGGTGTTCCGGGACGGTTTGCTACGTACCATTCGTGCTGTCCGCGAGCTTTACTGGAAACAGTGATCATAGAGAGCATACGGTTTCCGCGGTTGATTCCGAGAATCTTGGAAATATAACCGATTGCGTGCATCGGGTACAGCTCGCCGTTTCTCTTGGTGAAGTTGATCTGACGATAGTGGCCGAGAATATCGCCATTACCGACCTGATTACGTCTGTCGTGACCGTAACCGCCCTGGCAGTGAATGATTTCACCGAAGATACCCTGACGTGCCATATTCATAAGAGCCATTTCTTCTCTGCCGTAGCAGCAGTTTGCCATAGGCATACAGAATTTACCGGATTCTTCGGAGGCTTTGATCATATCCCAGCATTCCTGTACGGAGTTTGCGCCGCCAACTTCCATGGCTACATTCTTGCCTGCTTTGAGAGCAGCGATGGAAACGCGGTGGTGAACCTGCCATGAGGTACAGTTGATGATGGCTTCGATTTCTTCACACTTGAAGAGTTCGTTGTAATCGGTTGTGGCGAATACGCCGTCTTCGCTGTTATAGGATTTAAGAAGATCCTTCGTTAAGTTAATGCGTTCTTCGTTGATATCGCAGATACCTACGACTTTGGCGTCCGCCATCTTTGTCATAGTTTCTACCCAGCCGCGACCGCGACCACCGAGACCGACAACGGCAACCTTGACTAAACGTCCATTTTCAGAGAAATTCATATGTATATCCTTCTTTCTAATTATTGTTGTATGTTTATGTATGATTTAAACGAAATCACGGAGAGGGGTAAGCTTGATGGCATCGATACACATCGGGGTGTTGCAATGCATACAACGACCGGCTTTTTTGAAGTTTTCACAGATGTGCTCGCAGTTTTTGATGATCGGCACACGGGTAACGCGGTCTTTGACATCGAGAGATTTCAGCATACAAACGGTGGATGCCGGCAGATCGCTGTACGCCTTACAGTAAGCGTCGAGAATTTCACCGGACAGATCCGCTGCTTTGCGGCCGCGCAGATCAAGGGCTTGCTGAATGAGAGCGTTAGCTTCGTCCACGGAACCGTTTTTCATAAAGATGAGCTGTGCTTTGATCTGATAACGGAAGCTCGCCATAGAGCTGTGGAGACTACTTACCATACTCTTTAATTTATCAAGACGCTCAAAGAGAACTCCATCGGAATCCTGCAGTGCTTCGTCGGCGATACGAAGGAGATCTTCCAGTTCTTCCACCATAAAGTCGAGACGGTTATCCTGAACCTCCACGTTTCGGATGGGACGTATTCTCCAATCGTGCCAGATGAGGTTGTAGTACGGACTGCCTGCCTGAAGCTGTTCAGCACGGCGGAGGATACTCCACACAGCGGGAGCTTTCTTTCCAAAGAGAGTGTTCACAAGTTCTCGGAGCAGTTCATCCGCACTCTGGTCGATGTTCCACATCAATTTGTATTCAAGGTAACTCATAAAGCCGAGAACGCCGGATTTTGCCTTGAAATCGCCATTGATATTGTCCTGGAACGTATCTTCCATCACACCGATCATACCCGCTTCGCGGAAGCGTTCGAATTCGTACTGAATCACGCTGGATTTCGGAATACCGTCGAGGCGGTAATATTCGTAAACGATCATATCGAGATCTTCACGGAGGGAACGCCAACCGCGGAGATCGCGCATAAAGGCGATGTTTCGGCGGTCTACGCTGTAGAACGGAATTCGATAGTCACGCATAATTGCCGCAAAGTTTACGATAACGTTTTTCGCGGGGATCGTTTCAAGCGGCGGTGCGTTGAAGTCGTCGTAAGCAAGCATCTCGATCTGCATGTAGGGATACTTTTCGGCAACTTCGTCGGCGATACGGTTGATCAGACGGAGAACGAGGTCGGAGTCACGGAGTTTTTGACATTCTTCGCATTCGCAGAAGAGGGAATACGTGTCGTTCGGCCAAAGACTGAGAATATCGATACAGTCGCTGTAGTCGTCAATCATTTTGAGTGCGTTTTTCACGAAATGATCCACAGCATCCTTGTTTGAGAGACAGAACATACCGGTGGAATCTTCACACGTGAGCCGCTTGCCATCTACGAGAGAATGCCAATCGGGGTGCTTTTCCATCATTTCCTCGCGGGAAATTTTATCAAAATCATAGAAAAGCTGTGGCCAGCAGTGTCCACCCATTGTTACGCGAACACCGCGTTTGCGGTATTCGGCGATATGTTTTCTCATAAGTTCCAGCTGATGCGGGAAGATGAGTACGTTGTTGAGACGGGATTTTCCGAGACGGTCGATGTTGTAGCAGAAATTCCAGTCATCTTTGGAGTAGTGCATACAGCCGCCGCGGTACTTGAACGAGGGATTTTCCACAATTACGTGGGGGGGCCAAGCGGGATTGCGGACTTCCGTGTCCGTTTCATTGAACGGTCTTTCGATAAAGCGGATACCGATTGCGTGTTCCACGTAGTCGTATACACCGTACAGAAGACCAAGATCGTTTTCTGCACCAATGATAACGGTATCGTCGTGCCAGCCGATTACGAACCCGTCGGGAGACAGCGTATTGTATTCATCCGGAAAATATTGTTTTGCCAGATCGCGGTCGATTACCACACGGGGAGCGGCAAAGGTATCTTTATATTTGTTCAGATAATTGGTTAATTCTTCTTGGGCGAATTCCGCGATTTCGGCGGCATATCCTCGAAGACAAGCCTCTCTATCCATATTTATTACCTCTGAGAAATGTATTTTTTTTTATTATATCACAGATAATTTATAATTTCAATATTTTTGTGTATTTTTCATACTTTGTTTATGGAAAAAACTTTCATGCGGGAGATTTTATGGTAGGACTGAAGCACAAAAAAGATGGAAAAAACAAAAAAACATCTTGACAAATTTAGGTATGCGTGTTATAATTATTAGGGTTAGCGAGTGCTAACCGATGATTTAGCTGTTTGGTTAGCATATGCTAATCTGAATATTTCAAACGATCGAAAATTATTGATAAAATGCTTGATAAGATTCACATTAAGTAAAAAAAGGAGAGTACGATGACATTACGAAACGCCGAAGAGGGAAAAGAATATCTGATCGAGTCGATTGAAACAAACGACGAAGAACTGGACGCTTTTCTGTTCTCGCTTGGATGCTACAGCGGCGAGAGGATTACCGTGATCGCACAGCGAAAAAGCGGCTGTACGGTTTCCATCAAAGACGGAAGATATAATGTGGATAAGCAGCTTGCGGAAGTAATCACAATCTCCGACGTAGCGTGATTTTTTGTACTCCGGTTAGTCCGCGCTAACCGAGATTCCGTGATTTATAGGATACGTTGACAAATAGAGAGGATGGATTCATATGAGAATTGCATTAACCGGAAATCCGAATTCCGGAAAGACCACGATGTACAACGCGCTGACCGGCAGTAATGAAAGAGTTGGCAACTGGGCAGGGGTGACGGTAGATAAAAAAGAACACCCCATTAAAAAAATGTACTATTCCGGCAAAGAATCACTGATTGCCGTCGATCTTCCGGGTGCATACTCGATGTCCCCTTTTACTTCGGAGGAGAGTATCACGAGTTCTTACGTAAAAAACGATAATCCCGACGTTATTATCAATATTGTGGATGCGACGAACTTGTCAAGAAGTTTGTTTTTTACTACACAGCTTTTGGAGCTTGGTGTTCCCGTTGTGGTGGCGCTCAACAAAAAGGATATCAACGAAAAAAAGGGGAATCGGATCGATGCTAAGGTTCTTTCCGAAAAACTCGGCTGTCCCGTAATCGACACGGCGGCGGCATCGGCATACGGACTCAGAGAAGTCGTTACAGCAGCCGTTTCCGTAGTCAATACCAAACAGACAGCGCCCTATTATCAGGGGGAGATCGGGCTTACCAATAAAGAGGCGGTGGTTGAGGCAGACCGCAAACGATTTGCTTTTGTTGGCAGTATCGTAACGGATGTTGAAAAAAGAAAAGTATATACGAAAGATAAGAATTTTGGTGACAAGATTGACGCGGTTCTGACGAACAAATGGCTTGGTATTCCGATCTTCGCTATCGTGATGTTTCTGGTGTTCCAGATTTCTCAGGTTTGGGTTGGACAGCCGATTGCAGATCATTTTGTAGCACTGCTCGAAATGTTTAAGGAATGGGTGAGAGGGTTCTTTGCGGATGCATCTCCCATCCTGTCAGCCATTCTCGTGGATGGCGTGATCGGCGGTGTGATTGCCGTTGTCGGATTCCTTCCCCTCGTTATGGTGATGTATTTCCTGATCGCTCTTTTGGAAGACTGCGGATATATGTCGCGCGTGGCGGTGGTGCTTGACCCGATCTTCAAACGCGTCGGACTTTCCGGAAAATCCGTAATTCCGTTTGTCAT
>JAZRNC010000076.1:0-8081 GCA_045647965.1 Eubacteriales bacterium
AATTCTTACCGAAGAAGATAAGTTGTTTAACGATGTAGAGGATGCACCAGAGTCACTTCAGCCCCGTTCACCTGTTGTGGTTGTTATGGGTCACGTTGACCATGGTAAGACATCACTTCTTGATACCATCCGAAATTCAAACGTAACAGAAGGTGAGTTTGGCGGTATCACTCAGCACATAGGCGCATACAGAGTGCGTATAAACGACAAAAAGATTACGTTCCTTGACACTCCCGGACACGAAGCGTTTACGGCAATGCGTGCCCGCGGTGCAAAATCCACTGATATCGCGATTCTCGTTGTCGCAGGGGATGACGGTATCATGCCGCAGACCGTTGAAGCGATCAACCACGCAAAGGCGGCTGGCGTTGAAATCATCGTTGCAATCAACAAGATGGATAAACCCCACGCCAACGCAGAACAGGTTAAGAATGAACTCACCAAGTATGGTCTTGTTCCCGAAGAATGGGGCGGCGACGTTATGTGCGTACCGGTATCTGCACATACGAAGATGGGTATTCCCGAACTTCTCGAGGATATTCTTCTGATTGCGGATATGAAAGAATATAAGGCAAACCCGAACAAAAGAGCGAAGGGTGTTGTCATTGAAGCGAAGCTCGATAAGGGCCGCGGACCCGTGGCGACCGTTCTCGTTCAGGACGGTACTCTCCACGACGGCGATATCGTGATCGCAGGAACAGCGGTTGGTCACGTCCGTGCGATGTCGAACGACAGAGGTCAGTTCCTCGAGGAAGCAGGCCCGTCCGTTCCCGTTGAGATCATCGGTCTTTCCGAAGTTCCGCTTGCCGGCGACGAATTCAACGCTGTTGAAGACGAACGTATGGCGAGAACTCTTGCTGACCAGAGACGCGAAAAGGCGAAGGAAGAGCTGTTCAAGGCAAACGCAAAAGTCAGCCTCGACGATCTCTTTGCACAGATCGCGGATGGTGTCAAGGAACTCAATATCATCGTAAAAGCAGACGTTGGCGGCTCTGCCGAAGCTGTTAAATCCTCTCTCGAAAAGATCTCGACCGAGGAAGTCAAGGTTAAGGTTATTCACTCGGCAGTCGGCGGTATCACCGAGTCCGACGTTATGTTTGCGGCGGCATCCAATGCGATCATCGTTGGATTTAACGTTCGTCCCGACAAGGGCGCGATTGACTCCGCGGAACGTCAGGGCGTTGACATTCGTACGTACCGTATCATTTACGAATGCATTGAAGAGATCACCGCAGCTATGAAGGGTATGCTTGCTCCGACGTTTAAGGAAGTTCTCCTTGGTCACGCCGAAGTCAGACAGACGATCAAAGTTCCGAATGTTGGTATCATTGCCGGTTCCTACATCCAGGATGGTAAGGTTACCCGTCAGTCACAGATCCGTATCGTTCGTGACGGTATCGTGATTATGGAAGATAAGATTTCTTCACTCCGTCGATTCAAAGATGACGTTCGTGAAGTAGCAACCGGTTACGAATGTGGTATCGGACTTGAAAAATGTCTGGATATCCGCGAAGGTGACATCCTCGAGGCATTCATTCTCGAAGAAGTGGCAAAATAATAAATATCCGAAGAAATGGGGAGGCGCTTTCTTTATAAAGTTCCTCCCCATTTATGGATTCTTACGGATTTTTGAGGATTTTGAAAAACAGAAAGGAGTAGCATTCCAATGAAAAATGAGTTTGCTGCCAATTTGTATGATAATATGACGGTGGAGAGCCGCGGCAATGTACGGGCGTTCTATCAATTTTTTGACGGCGGATTTGCGTGTTACGTGGACGGCGTGTGCGACGAGGGATTCGATGCGGATGAAAGCATCGTTCTCCATTGTCAGATGGAAGATACCGCGGATTACGTCGCGATCAACAATCATTCGCTGTTCTGGTGCAGTCCGTTCTGGGGGGACAGCCTCTCCAAGCTCCCCGAAAAAACGCAGGAATTGCTGATTCACGACGGCGGCGTGTACCGATGCTATCTTCCGGTGTGTGACGATACGTTCAAAACACTGGTTCGCGGTGGGGAAGACGGCGTGAAGTTTGTGATGTATTCGAACTGCCGCGATGACACCGAATGCCGGATTCAGCTTGCCTTCGTGTGTATGGAGGGGACGGACCCACTTCGTCTCTTGCACGATATTGCAAAAAAGGCGGCGGATCTTCTCGGAAACGGCTTACATATGCGGGAAGAGAGAAAAGTGAACGACGTGTTCGAGTACCTTGGCTGGTGTTCGTGGGATGCGATGCAGATTCGCGTCAACCACGAGGGACTCCTCGAAAAAGCGAAGGAATTTGCGGATAAAGAGATCCCGATTCACTACGCGATCATTGACGATATGTGGGCGGACGTTCCCGCTCTTGCCGAGATTCCGCGTGACGTCAGCTTTAGTGAGATGTGCCGATTGATGCACTTATCGAAAATGCGCTCATTCCGCGGAGATCCCGTCCGTTTCCCGAAGGATATGGCGGCGGTGGTTTCCGAACTCAAGGAAAAAGGAATTCCGAACGTTGGTATTTGGTTCCCGACGACCGGATACTGGAGCGGATTCACCTCCGATGGGGAAGCGGCGGCTGAATTTGCCGACTGCACCGAAGAAACGGCGGCAGGACAGATTCTCGTTTCTCCCGAACCCGAGAAAGCGGACAAGTTCTTCGGCGGCCTTTGCAGTAAAGTGAAGAGTTGGGGCGCGGATTTTGTAAAAATCGACAATCAGGGCTTCCACACAAGATTCAAAGACCGTACAGCGATCGGACGTTCCTCACGGGCGATTCAGAATGCGATCGAACACGCCGTGAAAGATTCGTTTGACGGGGCGATCATCAACTGCATGGGAATGCCGAGCGAATGTATGTTCAACCGTAAAGAGACGGCGATTTGCCGCTGTTCGGACGATTTTATTCCCGAGAGCAGAGAATGGTTTGCGAAAAATATTCTCCAGTGCTCGTACAACGGACTTCTTCAAGGGCAGTATTACGTCAACGACTGGGATATGTGGTGGACGGACGACGAACAGGCAACGAAAAACAGCCTCTGCCGTGCGGTCAGCGGTGGTCCGATCTATCTTTCCGACAAGATCGGCAGGAGCAGACGCGAGATTCTCAAGCCGCTTACGCTGAAAAACGGACGTATCCTCCGCGCGGATCACAGTGCTACCCCGACGGCGGATTGCTTGATGATCGATCCGACGAAGAGTGAAAAAATCTTCAAGATTATCAACCGTGTGGGAGAAGCCGGACTTTGCGCCGTATTTAACATCGATGCTGCCAACCGTGCGGTGGAAGGCACCTTGTGCGCGACGGATATCGGACTCGATCCCGATAAAAAATACGCGTACTACGAGTTTTTCGGACGTTCGTGCGGCGTTGTGCAGGGGGGAGAGGCGCTGAATATTACTCTGTCGAATAACGATGAGTTCCGCCTCTATGCGTTCGTTCCCGCGCACGAGAGTGGTGTTACTCTCATCGGCAGAGTGGATCTTATGATCGGTGTCAAGGCGGCATCCCGCGTGGGAAATACGGTACATCTTGCGGAATGCGGCAAGGTAGGATTTGTTTGTGAACGTGATGCAGAGTGTGTTCATTTGTGGGAGGACGGCCGTGAGATCCCGTGTGAGAGAGAAGGGATGCTTCTGATCGCGGAAACCGAAACCGAGGAAATTACAATAACGGAAGGTACGACGGGTGAATGATATGAAGAAAAATGTCAGTGCGCGTTTTATATTCATCGTTTCCATGGCGACATTCGGTACACTCGGCCCGTTCGTGCGGAATATTTCCGTTTCTTCCGGAGAACTTGCATTTTACCGTGCCATCTTCGCTACCCTGATGATTGGCGGTTACATCATGCTTACGGGACAGAAAATCCGCTTTGATTCGATAAAAAAAAGAATCCCACTCCTCCTGTTGTCAGGAGTTGCGATGGGATTCAACTGGATTCTTCTGTTTGAAGCGTACAAGTACACGACGGTATCGGTGGCTACACTGAGTTATTATTTCGCGCCGGTGATCGTAACGGTGGTTTGTCCGATTCTGTTCCGCGAAAAACTGACCGTACGGCAGATCGTGTGTTTTGTGATGTCCACGGTGGGAATCGTTATGATTACGGGAATCGGTACTCCCGTGGAAGGCGGTACGGACCACATTGGAATACTGTTTGGCCTGGGCGCGGCGGTACTGTATGCGACGGTCATTCTTCTCAATAAATTTATCGGGGACGTGAACGGGGTTCACCGTACGTTTTTGCAGTTTGTAGCGGCTGTGATTACACTCGCACCATACGTATTCGCAACCGGTGGCATTACCCTTGCCGGACTCGACACCAAAGGTTGGATATGCCTTTTCGTCGTTGGCATCGTACATACGGGCATTACGTATTGTCTGTATTTCTCGTCGCTGAAGGAATTGCCCGGTCAGAAAGCGGCTATTCTCAGTTATATCGATCCTCTGATGGCGGTTATCGTGTCGGTGATAGTACTGAGGGAAACGATGACGGTTTGGCAAGCGGTCGGTGGAGCGCTCATACTCGGTTTTACACTTCTCAATGAGATTCCGATGAAAACGAAGGAATAACGGGAGAAACTACGAACCAAAAGTGGGACAAAATTAACAAGGGAGGGAGAGGAACTTCTTGCAAAAAAGTTCCTCTCCCTCCCTTTAAATTCCACCCTCACCTCAAGAAAATTCAAAAGAGAAAGGGACAGAAATATGGATATATTTCAGGTCTGCACGTACCATAACCTCTTCTTATCCATATTTTAAGTTTTTTGAAAAGATAGGGTTTTATAAGCGATTCGCTCAATATTCAAGTTCCGAAATCAGGAGGCAAACGGAAGCGAGGTCGAAGCGGTGGAGCTCACGGTTCTTTGCGTAACCATTTTCGGAAACCAGTTCGATCTTCAGCGCGGTTTCTTTCGCGGAATCCTTGTCGCTTACCTTGTCGAAGGAGATCTTATTGAGATCTTCAAGAATACCGAGGTAGGTTTTTACGAGTTCGCACATTGTCTGAACGTCACAGATTTCTTCGAGATCGGTTTTAGCAGTGATGAGTCCTTTTTCAAGCGCCCAAGCGAGACGTTCTACCTTCTTGTCGAGAAGATCTTTTGTGTCTGCCATTTCAGCGAGTGCTGCAACGACTTCTTCAACGGTAACTTTGTTGTAACCGTAGAAATTGTATCTGGTTTCCGGCTCGGAGAACATAATGCCGGCTTCGGTTACGTATTCAACAGCGGGAAGATACTTGTCAACCATGTCGATGTAGGGTGCTTCCCACGCGAATGTAACTTCGATCTTGTGGTTTTCGGTTGTGTTCTTGAATGTGTAGGATTTGATTCTGCCAAGGTTAACGCCGTCGATCTTTACGGACTTAATGTAGTAGTTACTGCTTGCTGGGGTGAACTTATACGTGATGGTATCGCCGTATGTTACCGCAACGATTTCACCGGATACAGGATTACCGTTCTTTGTTGTGGTGATGGAACCATTACCGATAACAGAAGACTGGATTACGTGGTAACGGTTGGTGTATACGGGAGAGAAGTACGCCAAAATCAGGGTATCTTTCCGTACAGTGAGGGTAACATCGGGAATAGCGCCGTAGCTTACGCCGTCGATCACAACGTTTGAGATTTCATAGCCGGTATGTGCCGTGAAGGTGATCTTTTTCTGTTCGCCGTATGTGCCGTATACGCCGCCGGTCATTGTGTAACCGCCACCGGTGGAGCAGATTACGTTAACGGAATACTTTGTCGGATACTGGGGAATGATGTAGGAAACATCTCTTGTGGAAACGTGTCCGTCACCACAGATGTAACTATAATAAAGTTTGCCGTTAATCTGTTCATAACTCAGATAGGTGGCAACCTTAAAGCAGTCGTCGTGATCGCAGACGATAGGGGTTACCAGGCTTCCGTCCACGTCATATTCGGGTGTGGAGGAGGCAAAATTACGAATGAGTACAACGGTGAACTTTTCGCAGTCCGTGCAGAAATATGCGCGGTAGAGTTTATTTTCGCGAATGAATGTACCTTCATCAACGAGATGATCTGCCTTTTCGCAGTGGTCACACACGCGAGCAGGGGGAACGATACCCGTACCTGTCTGCGGAATGTTGATTACGCCGTTCTTAGCGCAGGCGAGGTTGAGGCATCTCCAGATGATCTGTCTGTTTTCGATTTTGTAGAAAGCGATACCGACACCGCATTCGTTGCACTTGTCGTACCACGAGGTGTAGACCTGACCGGGCACGATGGGACTATTGACAATACCGTTTCCATGACCATGGCCGGGTGCGAACGGATCGATGACATAAATGGGGGAATCCGTAACGTACGGAACGTCATCGTCACCCCAGAAATCGATCGCGGAAACGCTGATGGCTGTTGTCGAGAGCATCAGGATGACGAGTACAAGAGATAAAATTTTTTTCATAGCAATTGTCCTTTCCTTAAATATAGGTAATAAACATAATTTTCGTGAATTAGACGCAAACACGATGGAAAAAGTTCCCTATATATTTATTATATAAAAATTTTTTCCACTTGTCAATAACAATTTGACAGATGGCGGTGGAATGTAGTATAATTAAAGAAAAAGCGAGGTGCAGCGAGTGAAGAAAGTATTGGTAATTGACGGACAGGGGGGAGGAATCGGCCGCGGGATGATTGATCGGCTGATAGGCAAGGAAGGAGTCGAACTGACGGTAGTGGGAACAAACAGTATCGCTACCGCCAATATGATAAAAGGATACGGCAGTATCGCGGCGGCGACGGGCGAAAACTCCATCGTCGTAGCATCTCAGAGAGCGGATGTTATCGTTGGACCGATCGGAATTATTATTGCAAACGCGATGCTCGGGGAGATCACGGAACGTGCGGCGTGTGCGGTTTCATCAAGTTCGGCGGTGCGTGTACTGATCCCGATGAATCGTACGAAATGTGACAACATCATAGCCGGTGTGCCGGAGCTTACGATTGGAGAACTGCTCGATTCTGCCGCTGCGGAAATTTTGAATCTTCTCTGAGTGAACGGGATGTGAGAAAATAAGGATGAATATAATTGGCAGAGAAGTGGAAGTTACCGTTGACAGACCGCTCGGCAGTTTTCATCCCGTACACCGCGACTTGTATTACACTCTCAATTACGGGTATGTAAAAGGGGTTATGGGAGGAGACGGTGAAGAACAGGATGCATATATTCTTGGTGTCGATTCTCCGATAACGAAATGTAAGGGAACGGTTATTGCCATCGTTCATCGGCTGAATGATACGGAAGATAAATGGGTCGTTGTACCGAAAGGGTGTGTCTTCACCAAAGACCAGATCATTGAGCAGGTAAACTTTCAAGAAAAATATTTTGATTTTGAGATTATACTATAAAATCCCCGCAGAACTGTGTCAGTGCAGTTCCGTGGGGATTTTGTGTTATCATAAAAACGTGCGGGGAAAGTGTATTTTAACTCGAGCGTTATCCGAGCCCACTCAAACAATCGCGAGACAGAATACGAGAAGAACGGCGAGGAATGCGAAGTTGAGAAGAGAAAAGAGTTTGATATAGTAACCCGATTTTCCGGGGTTATAATTTACGAACGTCTTGAACGTGATGAGACTTGCGAGGGAGGAGATCAGCGTACCGCATCCACCGATGTTCACACCGTAGAGGAGGGGACGCCAGTTATCCGTGAATTTCGAGAGCAGGATCGCGGAGGGGACGTTGCTGATTCCCTGGCAGGACATTGAGGAAACGATGAGTGTGGTTTTAGCACTGCCGCCGAGAAGGTTATTCATAACTAGCGAAATGACGTCGATTCGCGCCATATTGCCCGAGAAAATGAAGAAGCATACGAATGTGAAGAGCAGACCGTAATCTACCTCGCGAAGCGCTTTTTTGTCAAGGAAGAAGAGAGCGATCGGGATAACGACGAGCCCGAGCTGATAGGGAATACTGCGGAATACGACGAGAATGGAGAGCGCAAAGAGTGCGAGATAGATCGCAAGACGCGCGCGGGGCATTTTTGTTTGTTCTCCGGTGTAGGAAATAGGGGTGACGGGGAGAACAAAGCCCGCAAGGGTAATGAGTACGACGGCAAGGATG
>JAZRNC010000077.1:0-4952 GCA_045647965.1 Eubacteriales bacterium
CAGCTAAAAGCATGTTTAGGATAGCATATGGGAATATGTTTGTCAATGTACAGCTTCACCGACGGAAGTGTTCAGTTTACAGCAACGACGGCGTTCAACTTTGCCGGCTGAGGGTGTTCAATTAGAGCGATATATTCAAAATCTGAAGAATGCTTTTCGATCAGAGCCTTAACCTTTACAGATTTTTTCGTGACGTGTTTTTTTCCGGAAGATGCCCCGATCTGCTTACCATTCAGTCTCGCAGTCTCTATTCCTTCGCGCGTTCGCTGCCGAAGATCTTCGACCTCCTTTTCTGCTTGCTCAAAAGCAAGACGGATCTGATCCCTTGCAAGCTCAAGCAAGAACCTATTGATCCCATCCAAAAATATAGTCAACATTCGTGCCGGTCATCGGGATGGCACGCTCCAATGCTCTTTTGAAGGTTTCTGTATTGATCTGCGGTTCTTTCAGGAATACCAGATCAACGTCTTTATTATAAAGATTCTGATACAATTCGAATCCTTCCTCCGCATTTCTGGAAAAACGTGATACGGAATCAAAAACAATCGTATCACCGGCACGAACAGTTCTGTTAAGTTTTTCCCACTCTTTCCGACCATCGATCTTTCGTCCGGTATACGCCTCCCGCAGTATCACTGCTGTTGGATACACAGCGGTGATGTTACGAACCTGGCGTTCAATATTTTGTTTCTTCTGCGATATTCTGCAGTATCCATATACAGTCACTCCTATACCACCTTTCCCTTTCCAATCCTAAAATCCGACTCGGATGCTCGCCGCCAAATCAAAGTCGTCAATAAAACGATCGTTATCTTTGCTACTATGATTCTTCCCGGATTTCTGCTCATTTCGCAACAAATTTGCTACGATTTTTGCGACCGTCATTTTTGCTACTTTTTTCAGATGACGTTACTCCTGATCGGGACTATCACTCTTATTTTCTGAATCGCATCCTTCGTTCAAAGCATCCAATTTCACTTCAAACGGTAATCCATGACAACGTAATGCCTAGATATAAAAGACTCGCGTTTCGTATCATCCTTTTCCGGTTATCGCGTCCCATACTCTCTGCAGCACACCACGTTTCTTCGGTTCTTCTCGAAATTCATCATCAAAGTCAGCATAAATCTCTGCAGCCTTATCAGCAGACTCTCCATGTTCTCCATCCATTATCTGCTGCCCTTCGATCAATGTCTCCGCAAGAGCTTTCTGCTTCTCCGCACTTTGACCGACAGCCAACGCAGCCTGTGTCTCAGCAAGCTTGGTAAGTGTGTCAAGGAGCTGTCTATCTTTCTCTCGATTATGTTCACGTTCTTTCTCAAGCTCCTTGTTCAGAGATTCGATCATCGTGTTCTGTCGTCTGATTTGTTCTCTCAAAAAAGTAACTTCATCAGATGATTTTTCACCTGCAGGGGGTTGAATAGGTTGTTCAACCTGGTTGAATAAGGTTGACAACTTTTCTGTTTCAGGTTGACAACCGGGTCGACTGGGTTGTTCAACCTTTATTCCATAAAGGTCTGAAACCGCCTGTATTTTTAGCATTTTCTGCCCTTCAACGACAACCACATATGGTTGAATGGAGTTGACAACTTGGTTATCAACCGGGTTGTCAACCTTATTCAACCTCTTATAAATCGACTGTGGCGATTTACCAACCAAAGCAGCGAATTGTTGAACGGTCAAAAGTCCGTCTGTGTGTATGTTTTTCTCATTTTGCTCCATCTCTGTATCCTCAATTCCTATCGCTTATTCTCCAATCAGCCCTTACTATTTCCAAACAGAAGTGCCCGCAGTTCTGACATATCTCCCATAACGACACAACCATCCTCGTTATCCAGAACGTGCAACTCTCTCCAAATTGCATCAAAATGGTTACTGACCGTATTTCTGTGAATGTTCAATTCCTTTGCAATTTTACTCTTATTTTTTTCCTGTGGATGCTCAAGCATATACGCTCGAATCAAATCCTTTTTATCCGGCCGCCCCTCTTTTACGCCCTCATCAGATTGTTTCATAATCTCTTTGGTATATCTGGCTATTTGTAAATGTGCCTCTTGTTTTCTCCAATTTCGTTTGTTTGGTGGAATTGGAATCCCCGAATATTTCGCAATATCCTCCCGCGGGAACGTCACAAAATTCTCATTGTACATCTCAAGAGCCTTAATCACATCATCCTCAGTAAAACGATTAGAATCCTCATAGCTCATCTCGTCAAAAATTTTCATAAGCCGATCCGCATCTCGCCGCAGCTCGTCTTCGTCGATACTGCACTTCACAGCATAAATCGCCAAAGTCATAATACCGTAGAACCGGTGTCCAACATGAATGTCTGTCTCTATTTTCCGCAGCCACCAATCATACAGATCCCGCTTCACCGTCCACCGTCCGCGCCGTTCACCGCGAACCACACGCCGCTCATACCAATCCGGATACTTCTCCTGTGCTTCAGAAAGAGTCATCTGTCCTTTTTGCCGAACCAATAATCCGGTTATTCGCTTTCGATCACCATCAACTTCAGATAGATATCCCACAAGATATTCAATAGAAACCGGCTTTCCAACCCGATACGCCACAACAGGATAGTCCACCCCCAGCTTTGACCCGCTGCCAACAACTCGGAATCCCTGCAGAACCCCCTGAACTTGCGGCTCTTTGATGGATGATGTGTACCGATTCCAAATTCTTCGTGTGAGAGCGTATTTCAATTCTTTCAAAAACTCTTGATTTTGCGGATACATAGGTATCGGATCATCCAGCCGATAATACAAGTGCAGTCCATTTCCGCTGTTCACAACAAATGTCGCCGCCGGTATAATTCCTCTGTTCATTTGATGAAGCGTATCTCTGAGCTGCGGCATATCCACGCCATCCAGATCGAAAGTAATCGCATACAGGTATCGGGCATATTTACCGGCACGTGATCTTCCAAAGTAGGACACCGGCGACATAATCGCAAACTCCTGACCGATCAGCTCATCCAAATCTTCATGCCCATCGTTGATAACAAAGCGTTTAACTTTTCCTTTTGGCTGAACCGTCATACCAATACCGTTTCCGCGCCGTTCTGAGCCGTTTTCAGCCCCGTCAGCGCCCTTTTCCTTATCGGTGACAGTTATACCTATACCATTACCTTTCGCATCCTCCCAATGTCCCTCACGCTCAAAGGAACCGACAGGGAAGATCTCACGATAGAACGCATGAGGTTCGATCCGCTCATAATGAGCATCCAACCATTCGTTTTTTTCAAGATACAACGCCCGCTGCTTCTGAATATACGGGCTGACTTCCATAATGTCCTGCATAAAATCACCTCAACGTGCATACACTGTCTACAAGCAAAACTGACCGTAATCTATATCCCCCACACAAAACCGCTTGCCAGAGCCGCCACCAGACCGCACATAAAGCGGAAACCGCTCGCCCGGAGATTCGCATCCGCCTGCACTTTACCACAGGCTAACGCCTGCGCTACGCGCCGCTAAAGCGGTGGAAAAGTACAGGCGTCCAAAGACAGCGCACCGGACGATAGAACCGCTGTACCATCTCCAACGGTAGCACAGAAGACCTTCAGACGGAGCATAAGCTCCTGCAGATCACCGGCAACAGACAACACCGGAACCCGATCACAGCGCAGGATCTTCACGCTCAAGCCAGGACAACAGTTCCCACGAAAATCTGAAGATCTTCCATAAGCCAGGATCGAATATCAACTTACAGAGGTTCGGGCTAACTGTGCAAACTATGGAAAACTCTGACGAGTTTACCACAGTTCACACAGTCTTGACGCCCTGGCAACGATGAAAAGATGAAGAACCCGCTGCGGCGGGGAAAGGGGAAGGCGGGGAGCAAAAGACTAAAGCAGAAAGTCACCTCCCCGCCTTCCCCTCGGATTGACCTATTGAAATGTGCAAAACTCTGACGAGTTTCACACAATTCAACAGGCACAATCCTCACCCCAACCACCCCTCCGACTTTCTGTCTTATCTTAGAGAGAGAAAGAGAACTAACGGGGAATACCTATATGCGGCGGCGTTTATTATCAATAGGTTTTTGTGCACTTTTTTCCGTATTTTTCCCCGCTCGACACATCTTGCATTCTTGCTGATAATCGGCGGGTGTTTATTATCAATAGGTTTTTGTGCAGTAATATTGTACCACACTTGACATAAATTTGCAAGAGGTTTCGCAAACATTGTACGCGATATTGTACACCTCACTTGACAGCCGCCGCAATGTACGCTATAATGTACAGCACGGAGGATTGGTATCATGTTGAACATCAATATATCGCATTTCAGAAAAAACATTTTCGATCTGCTTGAGCAGACGATCCGTTTTAACGCCCCCATTACTATCACTACAAAGAACGGCAATGCCGTCGTTCTGAGCGAAGAAGATTACAACGGTCTGATGGAAACCCTTCACATCAGTTCCATTCCCGGCATGAAGGAGAAGATCGTGGACGGACTGAAGACCCCGCTGTCCGAGTATGTCCCGGAGAGCGAGGTAGAATGGTGATATGTACTCCATCGTCTACGCCAAGAAAGCTGCAGCCGATATTGCCAATCTGAAGGCGGCGAAGCTGGACGCCAAAGCAAAAGCGCTGATTGAAATATTACGGGAAGATCCGTACCGGACACCGCCGCCCTGTGAAAAGCTGCAGGGAGATCTTCAAGGAGCGTTCTCCCGCCGGATCAACATCAAACACCAGCTTGTTTATCAGGTGTACGAGGAAGAAAAGACCGTAAAAATTATCAGCATGTGGACTCATTACGAATTCTAAAAGGAATGCCGCCCCGGTTCGGGACGGCATTTGTATTTCGATCACAACAGTTCCGTGCCGATATTATCCAGCGGTTTCGTGTGCATGATAATGATCTCCCAATATCCCGCCTTTGCGTTGGCATTGAAGATCTTCTCCAAAGTCGGATCGTAGCCATGTCGTTCTGTGA
>JAZRNC010000078.1:0-11245 GCA_045647965.1 Eubacteriales bacterium
TCGCCGCCCCCACCCCTGAAGAAATTCACGAGGTGCTTGAGACTGCCGGACTTCCCCTGCGTGATTTTTACGAAATGTATTCCGAGGAAACGCGGTGTGACGCCATAAAGTATGCCAAAGATCTCAAGGACTGCTACCCCGTACTTTGGCTGTACGAACAAGTATGCGAAGCAAAAGGAGAATGATCATGAGAAAACTTGGAATCAACCTCGCCTTCACAAAAACCTTGCCGCCTGAGGAGATCGCCCGTCTTGTTGCCTCCGCCGGATTTAACTGTGTGTTCGTATCCCACGAGCCGCTTATGGAGGAAAACGCGCTCTCCCGTTATGCGAGCCTTTTCGAAAAAAACGATCTCATCTGCGAAAGTGTCCACGCGCCGTTTAAGCATATCAATAGCATCTGGCGTGACAACCTTGACGGCGAGACAATGCTTGACGAACTGAAAAAATGCGTCGACAACTGCCACGCCCTCTCTGTACCGATCACCGTCGTGCATCTTTCTTCCGGAACGACTCCCCCTCCCATCACCGATGTCGGAAGGGAACGTTTTGCCAGATTTGTGGACTACGCCTCCGAGCACGGCGTTACCCCGGCGTTCGAAAATCAGCGAATGGTCGCCAATCTCGCCTGGGCGCTGGAAACCTTTGACTCCACGGTAGCCGGCTTCTGCTGGGACTGCGGTCACGAAGCGTGCTTCACCCCGGGACGTCACTATACACCCCTGTTTGGCGATCGCCTGATGTATACCCACATTCACGACAACACAGGAATCTTTAACGACGACCGGCACTATTTACCATTCGAGGGGGTCATCGACTTCTCGTACGTGGCGGGCGAGATCAAACGCTCGGGATTTGGCGGTACGCTGACCCTCGAATGCCGCATGGACAGCGCCGATTCCCGCTCCCCCGAGGAATTCATCACCGACGCCGCGCGCGCCATTACAAAAATCCGCCAAATGGTGGATGGAAACTAAAAAAATATCATTTTAGGGAAAAATAGACAAAATCGTTGGGCGGGGGGTGTCTCCAATGTCATTTAGATAAGCTGGCACGAGTGTAGAGAGCGAATTCCCCGGATTCTGTTTGCTATCGAAATAAAAAAATGGGTATAACATACCGTTGGCGGAAATTTCAGCGGTGTGTTTGTTTTTTGAAAATCAAATAGCTGTTGACAAAACAACTATTATATCCGTATATTATTAACTGCAGCCCGGATATACTAATAATATATTAAATAACTATAATATATATTGAAATATTTTGCATAAGAATAAAAGTATAAAATGCAGATAGTTGTTTAGATAAATACCGATTTTACAACGCGGAACACAGCGCTTTCTGTCAAGACAAATTCAGACTCCTGTGCTATAATAGTATCACAAGCAAACGGCCGGATGTTTGAACACAAGAACAGGAGGACTGAATAATGGAAAACAGCGAACTGATTACCAAAGCACTGAAATATATTCGATCAGAAAATAAAAACAGCGAGATAACTATTGAGGATGTTGCGGATCATGCAGGTTTTTCAACAGATTATTTCAACCGTGTTTTTCTCGCACATACCGGATTCAATGTCATGGAATATGTGCGGTTCAGCCGCATGAAAAAAGCATCCCATCTGCTTCGTACCACGGAAAAAGATATTCTTGATATAGCCCTTGACTGTGGATATGAAGCGCATGAGAGCTTTACACGGGCATTTAAAAAACAGTACGGTGTCAGCCCGATGGAATATCGTAAACAAACCGGGAAAACGGAAGCTTTCTACGGCGACTTTTTCAATGACACGGTAGGTACACAGCTAGCGCACGAATTCAAAGATTTCAAGATCGCCGACACAGATGAGGTCATCGATTTCATGCTGGAGTACAATGCACTGAAATACGGATATGTCGCGATATGCTGTCGGGTAAACGGCGGTGCGGCACTGTACAGCGGTGAGGACTTCCGTGACGGATTTATCTGGTTTACGGAATGGGACGGCAGATTCATGGGAGATATCGTATGTGAAGATTACGGAAAAATCGCTGCATATCTAAAAACTTTCTCTGATGACCGATTTGATATGAACATTTATACACTGGATGATGATCGTGTCATTACGGATTCGCTTGCAGAATTTGGGGTAAATATCTCCGAAATCAAACGGTATGAAAGCCGGTATTATTCCGGCGAGCCATATCGTATCACACCGCCCAACGGATATACGGTAAAGCTGATAAAATACGATGATTACGATATCGTTCGTGCGTTCTGTAACCAAAAGGGATGCTTTACCCATTACATTCCCCACATGAAGCAGGAACTGTATCAGCGTGATATTCTCGGAAACACCGAACATTCCGTTTTCGGATTTGCAGTATTCTGTCATGATGAAATGGTGGGTATCAGTCTCGGCGGACTCCAGCGTGTACACGGCTTTGTTATCAACAACTGTGTTGCCACAACTTTACTTGAGGAACACAAAAGTGAAGAATTATACGAATATGTATTCAAGTTCGTCACAAATGCCGCACTTGAAAAAGGTGCATTACCCTTTGATGATGTACAGACACCGTATACTCGTGAAGAAAGCAAAAGCGGAAAATTTGAGTCATCAGATTTCGGCTATAAAACGGCTATTTATTGTTGTCAAATCAAATAACAGAAAAGCAGATTCTCAGGTAAAAATGAGGATCTGCTTTTTGTTATAGGTTCAAAAAAGTTTATCTAAACTTGCACCATCTTATCTAAATGACATTGGATTATCTCCCGCCTTTTTTATAAAGCTATTTGAGGTGTGGGAGAGACTCGGGGATGGGAGACTACGGAAGACCTACCAATAAATCGGCAGATCTTTCATAATCCCCCATCCCCTGTTCTGTTTCATTGTTTTAATTTTCATCAACCGAGCAAAACGTCCGTCGCAAGCATCACGCAGAACCCAACGAGAAGCGCGTACGTCGCCCCACGTTCACTGCCGTGCGCGTGTGTTTCGGGAATCATTTCGTCACTGACCACGTAGAGCATCGTTCCGCCCGCAAACGCCAACGCAAACGGCAGGATCACCTGTGCCACGCTCACCGCAAAATATCCGACAAGCGTACCCACCACCTCAACGATACCCGTAATCAGCGCGCATACAAAAGTTTTTTTCGGTGTTACCCCTGCGGCGAGCATCGGGCCGATGATGACCATACCCTCGGGGATATTCTGAAGTGCAATCCCCCCGGCAATCATCAGAGCCTGCGACGTATCTCCTGCACCAAAGCCAACCCCCGCCGCGATTCCCTCGGGAAGATTGTGGATCGCGATCGCCGTCACAAACAGCAGCACCTTGTTCAGATTCGTATTACCGTGCGATTCGATGTCACTTCCGATCATTTTATGAAGATGCGGAACGAGTTTGTCGATAAGGTTGAGGCAAAACGCTCCGACAAAAATTCCGACGATCGTTATAACAAATCCGTATTTACCGCCGTATTCCACCGACGGAAGAATCAGCCCCAGCACCGCTGCCGAGAGCATCACCCCTGCCGCGAAAGACAGCACGATATCCGAAAATTTGTGGGATATTTTTTTAAACAAAAAACCGATCACGGAACCGATTATCGTAGAGCCACCCACACCGAGCGCCGTCAGAAGGACCATTTCCATCTCAAATCTCCTTTTTATGTAAAAATTACGAATATACGGACGAGAAAAGAGCGTCGTTTTCCGCCTCCCCTCGGCAAACGTGAAACAACGCTCCTCCTTATTTTTTTAGTTATTATTCAACGGGAGAGAATTCATCCTTGCCAACTCCGCAAAGAGGGCATTCGAAATCCTCAGGAAGATCTTCAAACTTTGTACCGGGTTCGATTCCGTTATCGGGATCGCCCACTTCTTCGTCATACTCCCAGCCGCATACATCGCATACATATTTTTTCATTGTGTTAATCCTTTCTCATTATATGATTTATATTGATTTGTGTGATTGTTATTTTATTTCCTCAAAATCGGAGGCGCCGTGCTTGCAGAGCGGGCAGATAAAATCTTCGGGAAGAGTATCTCCCTCGTATACGTAGCCGCAGATCTTGCAGACGTAGCCCTTCTTTCCCTCGGTCTCGGGCTTCGGCTTTACGTTGTTCTGATAATACGTGTACGTCATCGTTTCAAGATCGGAGATCACTCTCGCTTCCGTCACGGAACAGATGAACATTCCGTGCGTATCGAGATCCACGTACTGCTCCACGCTGAGAGACATAAACGAATTGATGTATCTCGGCAGGAATACAAGTCCGTTATCCGAACGGAGCGGTTCGCAGTTTTCAAACTTATTCACGTTTCGTCCGCTCTGGAAGCCGAACTTTTCAAACACCGCAAAGGGCGCGTCGATCGAGAGGCAGTTGATGTTCATCTTCCCCGTCTGTTTGATAACGTGGTGCGAATAGTTCTCCTTATTGATCGTAACGGCAATACGGTTCGGTGTGTTTGTCACCTGCGTAACTGTATTCACGATCAAGCCGTTATCACGTTTGCCGTCGTTCGACGTTACCACGTACAGACCGTAGCCGATGTTGAACAGTGCCGTCAGATCGTTTTTATTCGCGGTCGCATCGTGCTGTGCGAGGTATTCCTTGCACAGTTCATCCGCAAGCGCGTTGAGCTGGCTCATGCTTTCTTCGTTCAGCGAAGACAAAATTTTAACAGTCGTGTCGGTGTATTTCAGGTTCACGCTCTTCTCAAAGCTTGCCTTCATCACCTTAGCGGCAAGAGGTGCCCAGCTTCCGTTTTCGATAAAGGAAACGGTTCTGTTTCTAAATCCACGCTCGGTGAGGTGGTCGATAAACTCGCGCATAAACGGGAAGATTTCCGCATTGTACGTCGTTGTCGCGAGTACAAGCTTGCTGTAACGGAACGCATCCGCCACTGCCTGCGCCATATCGCATCTGGCAAGATCGTGTACCACAACCTTCGGGCATCCGTTCGCCGTCAGTTTTTCTGCAAGGAGCTGTACTGCCTTTTTCGTATTGCCATATACGGACGTGTACGCAATTACGATACCCTCCGTCTCCGGCTGATAACTCGACCAGGTATCGTAAAGGCTGAGATAATAGCCGAGATCTTCCGAAAGCACGGGGCCGTGGAGGGGGCAAATCTTTTGAATATCCAGGCCCGCCGCCTTTTTGAGAAGAGCCTGCACCTGCGCGCCGTATTTTCCAACGATACCGATAAAGTAGCGTCTCGCCTCATCCGCCCA
This sequence comes from Eubacteriales bacterium, assembly GCA_045647965.1. GTDB lineage: Bacteria > Bacillota > Clostridia > Oscillospirales > CAG-272 > UMGS1696. The sequence goes on from JAZRNC010000078.1 coordinate 5,227, forward strand.
CGGTTCTGTCACGTCGGTCGCACCGAATTTTCCGAACCCGTCCGCGGAGAACAGCACCTTGTCCGTACTATCGTACGTTACGATGACCCCCGGCCAGTGAACCATCGGCGCGGTAACGAACGTGAGATTGTGCTTACCGAGAGAAAGAGTATCTCCCTCGCCGACGACGATGCGTCTGTCCTCAAAATCCGTACCGAAGAAATTCTTCATCATCTGGAACGCCTTCGCGCTTGAAACGATCTTAACCGTCGGGTACGCCTTTGCAAAATTATGAATATTGGCGGCGTGGTCGGGCTCCATATGCTGAACAATGAGGTAATCGGGTGAACGCTGACCGAGCACGTTCTGAATGTTATCAATCCATTCGTGCGTGAATGCCGCATCCACGGTATCCATGATCGCGATCTTTTCATCCATAATCGCGTATGAGTTATAGGAAATTCCGTTTGGAACGACGTACTGTCCCTCGAACAGATCGATCCTATGGTCGTTCACGCCAATATATTTGATGTCATTGGTAACTGTCATTTTCGTCTCCTTGATCGATTTTTTATATTTTTATTATTCTATCATATCTTATCTGAAAATTCAATCGGAAAAAGGTAACTTATTCCAATATTTTTCCGTCGGTTGTGATGGTAACGACTCTCCACGGCAAAAATTTTCCGCTATCGATAATAGCTCTCTTCACGGCGTTTTCGAGTCCTCCGCAGCACGGCACTTCCATACGAACAATGGTGATGCTTCTTATGGCATTGTTTTTTATGATCTTCGTAAGTTTTTCCGAATAATCCACGGCGTCGAGCTTCGGGCAGCCGATCAGTGTGATGTGATTCCGCATAAAATCGTTGTGGAAATTTCCGTAAGCAAATGCTGAGCAGTCCGCGGCTACCAGGAGGTTTGCCCCGTCAAAATACGGCGCGTTGACGGGAACGAGCTGTATCTGACACGGCCACTGCATAAGGCGGCTCGGATTTTCCGTTTTTCCGGACGGTTGAGTACCGCTCTGCGCGTAGTTCTGCGCCACGTTCTGTCGAAGAATTTTCGCCTTTGAACCGGGGCATGAGCACGGACGGGAGATTCCTGCCTCACTTTTTGCGGCGTGGGCATTTTTTGATGCCGCCACCGCCCCCTCATCGTACGCCGGTGCCTCCCGCATCTCAAACGAGATCGCCCCCGTCGGACAACTCGGCAAGCAGTCTCCGAGTCCGTCGCAGTAATCCTCGCGGGTAAGCTTGGCCTTCCCGTTCACCATTTCAATCGCTCCTTCGTGACACGCCGATGCACACGCACCACAGCCGTTACACTTTTCTTCATCTATTTTAATGATTTTTCTTATCATACTCATACCTACCTTATATTTTTCTGTTTTGGAACGTCATGATTCAGCGCGTATCAGAAGCATTTGCCGCATTTGCAGTCTTCGCTCCGTCCCCCACGATAGCACAGTTCGTTTTCACACTGCCCATTTCGCGAAAAATTCGTTAGATTCTTCACCGTGGTCTCCGCGATATTCGACAGCGCTTCTACCGTGAGAAACGCCTGATGCGACGTGACGATGACGTTCGGCATCGAGATCAGACGTGCAAGAGTATCGTCGTCGAGGATGTGTCCCGAATAATCTTCGAAGAACACGTCCGCTTCTTCCTCGTACACATCGAGACACGCCCCGCCGATCTCTCGCGATTTGATGCCTGCCAGCAACGCATCCGCATCCACAAGTGCTCCTCTCGAGGTATTGATGAGTATCACGCCGCGTTTGCATTTATTGAGGGATTCTTCGTTGATGATATGGTACGTATCTTCCGTCAGCGGGCAGTGAAGAGAGATAATGTCACTCTCGCGGAACAACTCGTCAAGGGAAGCATAGCGCACGGTATCCCCATTATCGAGCCCCTCTGCGGGAAACTTATCGTATGCAAGGATCTTCATCCCGAATCCTCGACAGATATCAATGAACACTCTGCCGATTCGGCCCGTACCGATCACGCCCACAGTCTTACCGTGCAGATCGAAGCCCGTCATTCCGTTGAGACTGAAGTTATAATCCCTCGTGCGAATGAACGCCTTATGGGTTCGCCGCACCGACGTCAGAAGAAGCGCGATCGCGTGTTCCGCTACGGCGTACGGGGAATACGCAGGAACTCGCAAGACGTGAATCTTTCCGTACGCGTATTTCATGTCCACGTTGTTGAATCCCGCACAGCGCAGGGCAACGATGTGTACACCCATCTCGCACAGCTTATCGATCACCGCCGCATTCACCGTATCGTTGACGAACACACATACCCCGTCAAATCCGCCGGCAAGCTCCACCGTATCTTCATTCAGTTTGGTTTCGTAATATTTAAAATCAATTCCGTTTTCCGCACCATATTTATCAAATGCCGTTTTATCGTACGGCTTGGTATCAAAAAAAGCAATTCTCATTTTTTCGCGCCTCCCTCTTGTTTTTCTGAAATAATTATAGTATAATTACCTCACGAAGTATGTTGAAATTTCAACAAAAACGAGGAAAATATGAAAAAACACGAAGAAATTTTGAATCAATGCCCTCTTTTCGCTGATATTTTAAAAGAGGATCTAAATAAAACGCTCACCTGCCTTAATGCGCGGATAGAATCGTTCGATAAAAAATACACGATCATTACCGAAGGCTCCCCCGCCCGTTTCATCGGTATTATTCTCTCGGGGTCGGTGCAATTCGTCCGCATCGACTACTACGGCAATCGCAGTATCCTCGGCGAAGCCTACGAAGGCGAAATTTTCGGGGAAGCGTTCGCGTGTGCCGGGATCGACGCCATCCCCGTCAGTGTGATCGCGAATGAGCCGTGCGAAGTTATGCTCATCGATGCTTCCCACATTCTGCACACCTGCCAAAACAACTGCGCCTTCCACCGACAGATGATCTTCAATTTAATGAAGGATCTGGCAAACAAAACGCTCTTGTTCCATCAAAAAATCGAGGTGACCTCCAAACGGTCCACTCGAGATAAACTGATGACATACCTGATGCTCCAAGCAAAAAAAGCGGGGGATAACCGTTTCACGATCCCGTTCGACAGACAGGAGCTTGCCGATTATCTCGAAGTCGACCGCAGCGGTCTTTCCGCGGAAATCAGCAAACTGCGTGCCGAGGGAATTATCGAAAACGAAAAAAACATATTCCGTCTTCTTTGACGTAGACGTTTAATATTTTCGGTGCCCCCTCTTTTCCTTTTAAAGTTTTTTGAGGTGTGGGAGGGGGAAAGGGGGAGGGAGAAGAACTTTTCCGAAAAAAAGTAAAGGAAGAACTATCGGTAAACCGATGGTTCTTCCTTAATCTCCCATCCCCTACTATACGTATGAATAATTTTTCTATCCTCTTATTCAGCGGGAATAAATACTTTTTTATTTTCTGTGATTTCGATTTCGTACTTCTTGCCGCGGAATACTCTCGTGATCTTTGCGGGAAGCATTTCGGCAGGCAGGCAGGGATCGATTTCGAGACCGTTCCACTTTGCCTTCACACCGAACATATACTGTGTAACAGCCACGTACATCCACGCCGCTGTACCGGTGAGCCAGCTTACGTTCGCAAGACCGAATTTATCACTTTCCGGACCAAAGATATTGGACGCGTAAACGTACGGTTCTGCCTTATATCTCCACTCACCCGCTTTTGCCTGCGCGATCATCGGGAGGAGCTGATGGTAATACTTATACGCGTTTTCGGGACGTTTCAGCATACATTCCGCAATGATCGCCCACGTATTCGCGTGACAGAATACGCTTCCGTTTTCGCCGCATCCCTTGTTGTAGCAGGTCAGCGCACCTTCCTTCGACGGATAATCCGTCGTCATAGAAGGCTCGATCTTCTTAATGCCGAGGTCGGTGTCAAGGTACTTCTTGACGTTATCCATCGCCATGATCTGCTTTTCTTTGTCACCCATTTTGGAAATGACAGCCCAGCTCTGCGCGTTCAGCCAGATTCTTGCCTGCGGTTCGGTCTTCGAGCCGATGAATTTGCCCTCATCCGTAATGCAGCGGCGGAACCATTCGCCATCCCACGCCACGGTATTGATGAGCTTCTTCTGCGCTTCGTAAATATCGAGGTACTTCTTTCCGTCCGCACCCTTCAGCTCTGCGATCTCCGCGATCATCGGGAGCACCGTACCAAGCTGCATTGCCGTCCAGATACTCTCGCCCTTGCCCTTCTGGCATACGCGGTAGAGCATATCGTTCCAGTCGGACGCCAGCATCAGCGGGAATCCGTGTTCGCCAAGGTTTGCCATGCAGAAATCAATGGATTTCTGGATATGTTCCCAAACGGTCGCTTCGCCGCCGTCGTAGTATTCCACCACTTCGTCGAGGTAGTCGAGCTTTCCTTCTTCCATCAAAATGTTGTAGCAAGCCATCACGAGCCACAGATGGTTGTCCGAGTGGATTCTCGTCACAGGCTCCCAACCCTCGTTCGGGAAGCAGTAGTGGTTGCAGTGACCGTCCTTATACTGCTGGGTAAAGAGCAGGTTCAGCTTATCCTTCGCGCGTCTCGTATCAAACGGTACCATAGCGAGAATATCCTGCGCGGTATCGCGAACACCCACGCCGCGGAACGTACCCGTTGCATAGTAACTGATGTTTCTCGAGAACTGGAAGTTTCTCTCTGCCTGGTAAGGATTCCAGATGTTGATCATCGTTTCGGCATCCTTATCGGGAATCTCGCAAGTGAATTTGCTAAGATGCTCATCCCAATGCTTTGCAAGCGCCGCGTAGGACTTCGCAACGAAATCGCCCTCTCTGACGTGAGCTACGGATTTTTTGATTTCTTCTTCGTTCATTGCCGTGCCGAGGAAGATGTTGACTACCTTTTCCTCGCCCGCCTTCAGATCGATCTCGATCTCAAAAGCAAAGCACGGGTCACCGCCGTACATCGTGGAGTTCGTGCAGTGTCCCTTTTCGATGTTCTGCGGATTTTCTTCGCTGCGGTAAGAACCGATGAACTCGTCTCTGTCGCAGTCAAACGCTGCAACCGGAACGTCGGCAGCAAAATATACAAGGGGCGTTTCGTCAGGTTTCGGCTGGTTTTCTACCCCGTAATGATATACGAGAATATCGTCCATATGATTGCAGGTGAGCTGGTGCTTATTGTAGCACTGCCACTGAAGCTCACGCATAAATTCCATCATACCGAGCTCTACGAACGGGAACAGCGTAATCTTTCTGTCCGTGTCGGAGGTCAGCTTCAAATTCCAGATGAGGCAGTTTTCAAATTCGCCGACAAAATACGTAGCGACTGCCGAAAGTCCATCTCGTTTTGCCTCAAATCTTGTGTATCCCATACCGTGCGTTGCGCTCCACGATTCGGGTTTCGTTTTACACGGTTCATTCGTCGGACACCATACGCTGTCGTTATCCTTGATGTAGGTGTAAAAACCGCTTCTGTCCGTCGGAATATGGAAGAATTTATAGTGATTGATTCGCCAGATCTGCGGACTTTTATAGAATGCCACACCGCCGCCCGCCTGCGACATCATCGTGTGGAACGTACCGTTGGAAAGATAGTTCATCCACGGTGTGGGGGTGTTATACTTATCAAACGTGATTTCTTTTTTTGCGTTATTAAATGTATACATTTTCGATTCCTTTTACCGTTTTTTTCGTCTGTAACACTGCGGCGTATCACAGACCCGATAAAAAGTACCCGCCTTTCCCTCATATAAGATTTACTATGGAGATTTTTCAGTTCTTCAACCTCCACGCATTTGTATTATACCATATTCTCCCGTCAGATTCAAGATTTATCTCCCCGAAAATGCATATTTTGACGGCTTTTTTGTAAATGTCAGGGCGGTATTTCGTCCTACCCGTTTTTGCCGCCGAGCGACGTATTTGACAAAAATTATGAATTATGTTAAAATATAGGTAAGATTCATTCAAGCAATTTAAAGAAAAAACAGAGGTATCCATGGATTATACATATCATGCGATGGCGAAGACAAAACCTCGCGTGAGATGTGTTTTTCGATGATCTCCCCCG
>JAZRNC010000079.1:0-2492 GCA_045647965.1 Eubacteriales bacterium
GCGGAGCTGCTTTGGGGCTACCGTGACGGCGGCAGATTCACAAGTGAGCTTCCCGCTCATCTTATGAGCCACATGGCACGCCTCAGCGTTGACCCCGAAAACCGCATCGTTATGCACACACACCCCACCAATACATTGGCAATGACCTATGTGCACGAGCTCGATGACAAGAAGTTCACCCATACTCTTTGGGAAATGAACAACGAATGTATCGTAGTATTCCCGGACGGCGTGGGAACTCTTCCCTGGATGATCTGCGGAACTAACGAGATCGGTGAGGCAACCGCAAAGAAGCTTAAGGAGTTCAGACTTGTGGTTTGGGGCATGCACGGAATTTACGGCGTAGGTAAGACCATGGACGAAGCGTTCGGTCTTATCGAGACAGTTGAAAAGTCGGCGCAGGTATACATGCTTACCGCACATCTTCCCCGTGTAAACGGTATTTCGGATGCACAGATGGCGATGCTCGCAGATGCATTCGGTATCGAATACAGAAAAGACTTCCTTGATTTATAATTGAAAAAATTTATAAGAACGGCAGGAGCAAGCCCCTGCCCTACAGATGCGTTGTTGATTCAACCACACCGGTAGGGCGGGGGCTTGCTCCCGCCGTTTCTTTGTTTTTCGGTTTTACGGTTTAACTCTTACGGAGTGCTTTATCTCCGTATCGATTATGTCGTATATTCTTGCACGGTCTTTGTCGGAAAGCTTGTCAAGCTTTTCGTGAAGCATGGAGTCCTTGACTGCGTAGCTTGCCTTTACCACATCGCAAAGGAGCATATCGGCTGATACTTCAAGGGCGTTGGCGATGTTGATAAGAGTTTCGAGGGCGGGGGATCTCTCGCCACGTTCGATTTGCCCCAAATAATTCACGCTTAAATCGACGGCTTCAGCGAGCATCTCTTGGCTTAACTTGCGCAATCTTCTGTAATATCGGATATGTTTTCCTATTGGCGTTGTATTCATAATTACCACCTACACTTTGAGCGTCATATACACACTAATAGTATAGATTATTTGCGGGAAGATAAACACAAGCTATATGCTGGTGAATGATGCAATATGCTTTGATTTGTTCATAATTATGTGCTATAATTGTTGTATGATACTGAAAGGAGCACAGAACATGAACAGAGAAATTACGGCAACATTTATCGGGCACAAGGATTGCTTCGGACTTGATGAGGGGCGTGTGAGAGCGGAAATAATCGGACTTATCCACAGCGGAATCGTGCAGTTCCTGAACGGCTACATGGGTGGATTTGATGTCCTTTGCGCAAGGCTGGTGCATGAGCTTAAAAAAGATTATCCCTATATTAAAAATTTTGCTGTAATACCATATTTGACGCATAAAATTGACAGGGAAGAATATTTTGACGAAATAATCTACCCGGAGGGCTTCGAAAAATATCATTTCAAGGCTGCAATTCCGAAGCGGAACAAATATCTTGTGGAAAACAGCTGTGCGGCAATCTGTTATGTAACTCATGATTGGGGCGGTGCGGCGAAGACGTTGGAAATGGCATATAAAAACGGTGTTCGGATAATAAATCTCGCCGAATAAAACTTTTTTTGCAAAACCTATTGACATTTGCTAAAAGGTGTGGTATAATACCAAGGTACAACAAAGAAGAACTCTCCGTTCTCACCGCCTCAAATTGATGACAGCGGTTAATAATCGGTAAAATGACACAACAAGTGTCTTGACTATCGTGCGGAGAAGATTCTTCGCACGATTTTTATTTATGTTTTGGAGGTGTCACCTATTAGCACAAAGGAACTGCAGATCAATGAAGAAATCAGGGCAAAGGAAGTCCGCATCGTAGGCGAGGACGGCGAGCAGGTAGGCGTTATGCAGACCGCAAAGGCTCTCGAAATGGCTTATGAAAAGGATCTCGACCTCGTTCTCATTGCTCCCAATGCCGAGCCTCCGGTGTGCCGCATAATGGATTACGGCAAGTACCGTTTTGAGCGCGACAAGAAGGAGAAAGAAGCAAAGAAGAAGCAGACTGTTGTCGAGGTTAAGGAAATTCAGCTTTCCTGCCGCATCGACACACACGATTTTGAAACCAAGGTTAAGCACGCACACCGTTTCCTCGGTGACGGCAACAAGGTTAGAGTCGTTGTGAAATTCAGAGGACGCGAGATGAGCCACCAGGACATCGGACGCGAGATACTCGAAAAGTTTGAGGAAGCCTGCAAGGAGCTTGGAACCGTTGATAAGCGTCCTACTCTTGAGGGAAGATTCATGAGTATGATCGTAAACCCCGTAAAGCAGCCCGCAAAGTAATTGTTGTTTTGCCGTGACTATGCGGCGTAGGACACTGATAACACGCGCACGTTCGGCGCATAAACAGAACGGAATAAACAAAAGGAGTAAACGAAAATGGCAAAAATAAAGACTCACAAGGCAACAGCCAAGAGATTTTCTCTCACCAAGAGCGGCAAGGTTAAGCTTAACCACACCAATCGCCGCCACAAACTCGGCATCA
>JAZRNC010000080.1:0-4288 GCA_045647965.1 Eubacteriales bacterium
TGCATCTTGCTGGTGGTATCGTATCCGCCGTTGATGGCAATCAAAAGGAGCTTGGCCAAATTACAGCGTGCACCGAAGAACTGCATTTGTTTGCCAACTTTCATAGCGGAAACGCAGCATGCGATGGCATAATCATCTCCATAGATGGGGCGCATTATGTCGTCGTTTTCGTACTGAATGGAATCCGTATCGGCAGAAACCTTAGCACAGAAACGTTTGAAAGGCGCAGGAAGTGCCGTGGACCAGAGCACGGTCAAGTTAGGCTCGGGAGAAGAACCAAGAGTGTACAGCGTGTTGAGCATACGGAAACTGTTCTTTGTTACCAAAGTACGTCCATCCTCGCCCATACCGGCGACAGCTGCGGTGATCCACATAGGATCTCCGCCGAATAACTCGTTATACTCCGGTGTACGCAGATGACGTGCAATGCGGAGCTTCATAACAAAGTCATCCATCAGCTCTTGAGCCTCTTCTTCGGTGAGAAGTCCGCTCGCAATATCTCTTTCGATGTAAATGTCAAAGAATGTACTGACTCGTCCGAGAGACATAGCAGCACCATTCTGTTCTTTGATGGCTGCGAGATAGGCGAAATAGGTCCACTGAATGGCTTCGCGTGCATTGGAGGCAGGGGCGCTGATGTCAAATCCGTACATAGCAGCCATTTCCTTCAGATAGCCAAGGAAATTGATCTGCTGGAACAGTTCTTCACTGAGGCGGATCTGATCCATATCAAAGTTGCCTTCGCTTAGGTTTGCTTTATCTTTTTTCTTTTCATCGATGAGTTTGTCCACACCGTAAAGTGCCACACGGCGGTAGTCGCCGATGATTCTGCCTCGGCCATAGGCATCCGGAAGTCCGGTGATTACATGGCATTTTCTTGCCTGGCGCATTTCTTCAGTGTAACTGCGGAAAACGCCGTCGTTGTGGGTTGTACGGAATTGGAACTCTTCCTCAATTTTGTTGCTTAACTGATATCCGTATGCCTCACAAGCCTGACGCGCCATGCGGATACCGCCGAACGGGTTGACACCGCGTTTGAGCGGACGGTTGGTCTGCATACCTACGATGATTTCATTGGCTTTGTCAATATATCCGGGGGCATAACTTGTGAGGGAGGAAACTGTGTTGGTATCAACATCCAATACCCCGCCAAACTGGCGCTCCAGCTGGAAAAGGGCATTGAGTTTTTTCATTAGTCCGTCGGTACGCGGGGTGGATTTGGCAAGAAAACTGTCGTCACCGATGTATTCCTTGTAGTTGGTCTGAATAAAATCACGGACATTTATCTCGGTCATCCAGACACCTTCATGAAATCCGTTCCAGTTTTTGTGTTCCATATGTTGTAAATCTCCTTTTCTGAAAAATCCGCACTGTGGCGGTCTTGCAGATTTGCCTGTTCAAAACGTCTATCTGTTTGAATGAAAAAGGGCAAATCAGCTTATGGAAAACTGAATTGCCCAGACGGTCGGCATAATATCTTTTACATTTCCCCGCGGTAACCCGCGATATCCGTCAGTCGTGTAAAAGGTGTCATATTCACATATGAAATATTTATCTGTTTGTATTATATCATATCCTCAAGCTCCTTGTCAATCGCTGTAGAAAAAATTGCAGAAAAATTTTTGACTATTATAAGTGATATAGAAAATGAATACGGAGTATCAGAATTCTATTTTCGGATAGCGTCGGACAGATTTCTTGCGTAATGCATTCTTTCGAGGGCAACCACTTTTATGATTTCATAAAAAATTTTTATTTCCAAAAGGTTTGTTTTTTTTAGTAATCTATTGCTTTTTATATTTTTCTTGTGTATAATTGCCGTAGAACAAAAGGGTTGCATTTGATACATTTTAATCCATTTAATATTAAAATAAAAGGGGAGAGGTATATATGAGCATAATCACAATCAACGGAACTTCTTTATCTGAATATCATATAGTATGCGGAGACGATGCCAGTGAAAAATACGCGGCGTCTGAGCTGAAAGTATATTTCGAAAAGATCACGGGCGAGGAATTTAAGAACTGCGGCAGTAAAACGATCCGTTTCACGATCGACGAATCGAGTGGTATTTGCTCGGATGGTTTCAAGATCATAAATACTGAGGACGAGCTTTCCATCGTCGGCGGGGGAAAAAGGGGCGTTATCTACGGTGCGTATGAAATTCTTGAAAAATATTTCGGTGTGAGATTCTTTACGCCCACGCTTGAAAAGCTGGGTGACGGCGGTGATATTCCGCTTTGCGAATATACCGTTGAACCGATTTTTAAGGATCTGCGTGATTCCGACTGGATTTTTGGGTATGATCCCAAATGGAGAGTAAAGCAGCATATCAACGGTACATGGTGCCAAATCCCCGATGAAATGGGAGGGACATACCGGCGTGCTAATGGCGGATGTCATACAGTGGGAGCGATTTTCGGTATTCCTCAAACAGAAGAGGCGTGTCTTTCCGATCCCAAAAATCTTGAAATTGCTATCAAGTATGTTCGTGATATTCTAAAAAACAATCCGAATCCCGGTGTGATTAACGTTTCTCAGAACGATAACAATAATCCCTGTAAGTGCGAAAAATGTGCGGCAGTGGCGGCAGAAGAAGGCAGTTATATGGGGCCGTACATTCGATTCATCAACGCGATCGCCGATGATATCAAAGAGGACTATCCGAATCAGATCATAGAAACTCTCGCATACGTTTATACACGTAAGCCATCGAAAACAAAACCGAGAGATAACGTACAGATTCGTCTTTGTTCCATTGAGTGCTGCTTCTCCCATGAGCTTTCAGATAAAACTTGTGAGAAAAACAAATACTTTGTAGAGGATACGGAAGGATGGGCTAAGATCTGTGATCGGATTACCGTATGGCATTATGTGACCAACTTCAAGCATTACATAGGCTCGTATCCGAATTTCGGAGTGATCCGCGAGCATATGAATTTCTATGCCAATAATCACGTAACAGGAATGTACCCGCAAGGAAATTATCAGGGAAAAAGCGGCGAGTTCGGGGAACTGAGAGCGTACCTTCTCGCAAAACTTATGTGGAATCCTCTGATGAGTGAAATCGAATATTATGCGCATATGGATGAATTCCTCGAAGCGTATTACGGTGCAGGCTGGCGATATATTCGTGCGTACATTGATTTTACGACAACGCAGGCAAGAAACCATCATATGGGATTCAAGGCACATCCGCGCGATATTCTCACTCCCGATATGGTACGGACGATGGCATCTACCATAGAAAATTGGTGGAATGCAGCAGAAGCGGCGGCAGGAGATAAAATTGAGAACGTGAAGCGTTCCCGTCTTCAGTGGACCTACCTCTGGCTCTGGGGCGATTATGATGAAGACAGAGCGAAAAAATTCTACAACGAAACACTTGAGAGGGACGTTCGTTGGAGGGAAGGATATTTTGCCCCCTCTCGCCCGGAATTCGATAAATATATCGAAGAATGGTATAATACAGAAAACTAAACACTGGTTTTGTACTTCTTGGGTGAAGTATGATAGATCAGAATGCCATGTCAAAAACGATGACGCCGTTTTTGATGAAAGGTGCTCTGGTTGCTTTGGTGTGACTGAATAATAAATAAAATTCGTTGGAGACTGCAGGAATACTGCTGCGAATCCGACGAATTTTTGTTTTTTAAATTTATAGTCTCATGACATTTGTGATTATTTCATTTTTGTTATCAGTTTGTTAATATTTATATGTTATATTATATGTATAACTTATCAAAATAGAAGTGATACAGGAGGTCTTTGTCGTGAATTCTCAAACAAATGCAGTCGCCGAATATACCTCACAGATTCTAAACCAAATTCGAAAGGTTGTGGTCGGGAAGGATCCTGTGCTTCTTAGGGTGCTTTCTGCAGTTCTAGCTGGCGGACATATTCTCCTCGAGGATGTGCCAGGTGTGGGGAAAACCACAATGGCTCTCGCTTTTTCTAAAGTATTGGATCTTGAATACAACCGCGTTCAATTCACGCCTGACGTGCTTCCTTCGGATGTAACCGGATATACTATCCCTGACCGCCAAACCGGTGAAATGATCTATAAAGAAGGTACGATCCTTTGCAATCTGTTTCTGGCGGACGAGTTGAATCGTGCCACCTCTCGCACTCAGTCGGCTCTCCTGGAAGCTATGGAAGAAGGGCAAGTGACCGTAGACGGCGTGAGTCATCCGCTTCCTCATCCGTTTATTGTGATTGCCACCCAGAATCCCACCGGGGCGGCAGGAACACAGATGCTGCCGGATAGCCAGATGGACCGCTTTGCCAT
>JAZRNC010000081.1:0-2143 GCA_045647965.1 Eubacteriales bacterium
CTCGATACGGTGTGCCCAATGACGAAGGATGTGCTTGATAACGCGCTTGCGCTTACCGCGATGGCTGGTCGTGACGTGCGGGATATGACGTCGCTTGATACGAACGAAACGTATCAGCACGGCATAGACGGCGGTGTGCGAGGACTGAAAGTGGCACTTATGCGCGGATTTGAGTCGTATTGCACGACAACGAATGCAGAATGCGTTCATCGTGCGGCGCGTATGCTTGAAAAACTCGGCGCCGATGTGGAGGACGTGGAACTATCGTCTACCGACTCGTCACTGGAGATCTATCTGATTCTGACGTCTGCGGAGGCTTCGTCGAATCTTGCGCGGTACGATGGATTGAAATACGGATATTGTGCTGACGGTGAAAGTTATGCGGAAATCGTGAAAAGAACGCGGCGAGAAGGCTTTGGAGACGAAGTCAAACGACGGATTTTGATGGGGACGTACGCTCTGTCAGTGGCACAGAGAGAAGAATCCTACGACAAAATCAAACGCGCACAGAGAGACATTGTCCGAAAAATTAACGGAATTTTTGAAAAATACGATCTCATTCTGATGCCGACGACCGCCGGACCGGCGTTTAAGATCGGTGCGTTTGCCGATAAGCCGCTTGAAATCTACGCGAGCGACCGTTTTACGACGATGGCAAACGTGGTGGGATGCCCCGCGATCACTCTGCCGTCCGGAGGAGAAAACGGACTGCCGCTCGGTGTGTCCCTGATGGGAAAGGCGATGTCGGAAAAACTTCTGTACCGCGCGGCGTATGCTCTGGAAGGAGAACTGGAGGACTTGATTGCAGGGGAGGTGTCGTGCATTGAGTAACGTGGAATACGAAGCGGTGATCGGGCTTGAGGTTCACGTGGAACTGAAAACGGGAACGAAGATTTTTTGCTCCTGCTCGTCAAAATTCGGGGATCCGCCGAACACCAATGTGTGCCCGATCTGTCTTGGAATGCCTGGTGCACTTCCCACCCTCAGCAAACGCGCGGTGGAATTTGCCGTTCGTGCAGGGTTGGCACTCGGATGCGATATTCAGAGGAAATCGTGGTTTGATCGCAAAAACTATTTCTATCCCGATCTTCCGAAGGGGTACCAGATCACGCAGCAAGAGCATCCGATCTGTCTCGGCGGTTATGTGCCGATCGAGGTGGATGGTGCGGAAAAACGGATTCGCCTGATACGGATCCATCTCGAGGAAGATGCGGGGAAACTCATTCACGAGGGGGAGAGCTCCTACATCGATCACAATCGAAGCGGGGTTCCTCTTATTGAGATCGTGAGCGCTCCGGATATGCGAACTCCGGAGGAAGCGAAAATGTATATAAATTCACTGAGACGGATCCTTTTGTATACCGGTGTGTCCGATTGTAAGATGAACGAGGGATCTCTGAGGGTGGATGTGAATGTTTCTCTTCGCCCGCTCGGCAGTGATGCGTACGGGGTGAAATGTGAACTGAAAAACCTAAACTCCGTGCACCACATTGGGAAAGCACTCGAGTATGAGATCGGTCGCCAGAAGGCTCTTCTCGCGGCGGGAGAGGAAATTTCTCCGGAAACGAGAAGATACGACGAAAATACCGGCAAAACAGAGAGAATGCGTAAAAAGGAAACGGTGGTGGATTATCGCTATTTCCGCGAAGCAAATATTCCGACGGTTTCTCTGTCGGAGGAATATATTTCCGCAGTTCATGATGCAATGCCAAAGATGCCCGACGAGCTTGCCACGGAATTCGTGAGTGCGTTTGGTGTAAAACCGGAAGATGCATATTTACTCACGCAGACGGTACAAATTTCCGACTATTTCCAAAAAAGTGCCGCTCAAACCGAACACAAAAAAATATGTGCCAATCTCGTGGTAGGAGAAATTTTGCCGAGATTTGGAGACAGTGTAGAGGGTGCACCGAAGGCGGAATACCTTGCGGAAATCTGTACGTTGTTCGGGGAGGGGAAGATCAGCAGCAGTGTTGCGAAGAAACTTGTGGAGCTCACGTGTGAGCGTGGGGAATCCCCGATGGCTATCGCAAAGAAAGAAAGAATGCTGAAAATTACCGATCCCACCGTTTTGGAAAACTTCGCACTCGAGGCGATACAGAGTTGTCCGAAGGCTGTGGAGGACTACAAAAAAGGCAAAAAA
>JAZRNC010000082.1:0-3345 GCA_045647965.1 Eubacteriales bacterium
ACTCACCACCCCAAAGGCGGTGTAACAGAACCGAATCGAATAATTAACCGCCGAGAGCGACCAATTACGGTTACTCTCGGCGGTTTGTTTTATGAATCGAGCCAAAAATGTGCGCCAATGGCAGGACTTACTTGATTGAAAGAGAGCAAATACCCACTTTTCAGCGCTTCTGCCATAACATATCCGCGGCAGCAATAACAATTCGAAACAGCCATTCTGCATTGATAAACATCATTCAAAAAGACAGGAGGAAGATCAGCACATATAATGCCGTAAACCTCGTCATATAAGTTTTTCAACAAAGCTTTTGTAGTTTCAGTCAATACAGAAAGTTCAGATATGATGCTCTCGTCCATGTTCCGAATCGCATTTCTAACTTCATCAATTCTGATTGTGACTACATCCGGGATATATGCGCTTCCGTTCACCTTCAAGTATCCGTATTCGAGCAGTTTTTCAGTGATTTCATCATTTTCCTCCACAGCATTACCCACTACCAAATCATACAGAATCTTCGATTCTGCCTCGGTAAGATTAGGCGGTGTTCGATCAGAAATGCCGTCGAACTCATATTTGAACTGTTGGAAGCCATAATAACCACCGTGATTGCCGACAAAATTCGGCTCGGATACAGGACGTTTCTGATATCCGATCATATCCCAATATCCGTTATCGGGACGCTTGGTAAAGTCACGGATTTTCGGTGCCTTATACATGAAATAATCAAATGCTGACATCAAAATCGACCACTTGGCGCTTTCATAATCCTGATATTGGCCGTAGAATTGCTCGCCTTGTTCCACAAACGAATCATTTAGGCGCTCCACAAAAGATGCCAAGGCTTTTGTAATCGCGGGTGCAGCGGTTAACCAAGCGAAATGCACTTGCTCTTGGGCAGAACGGCTTACGATAGGAAACGCGGTTTGATATTTATTTCCGTCTTTGATCAAAAAGGTTTCTTTCGTCAGCCACTCCAGTTCATCCTCCATATAAGGAAGTGCCACACCAAGCTCCAAGGAAAGCTCTTCTGCGGTGGAGGAATTTCCGTAGGCTTCCAGCAGAATATTCTGGTACATTTTGTGTTCCATCACACTGTAGGGTTGGTTCTTGTCGCCGGGGCGTGAACAGTTGTTGCTATAGTTCACTTCCTCCGGCTTATAGCTTTTCACACCAAATTCTCTTGCCATATCCATACCTTCTTTCAAAATTTGTCTTGCGCGGAAAAGTTTTGACTTTACCGTGTTTTCGGGAAGCGAGAGTGACGAGGCAATCTCGCGAATGGTTTTGTTTTCGATGTAATAGGCAACGACGATGCTCCGATAATCACTCTTGATGAACGCCAGCTCACGCCGAAGAAGAGCCATCTCTTCTGTATGTATCATTTCATCAAGGATATTTTTGCTCTCGTCCTCTATTTCATAATCGCCGATATCGGAACCGGTTACCGATTCGTTTCGATTATGCTTTTCTTTTGCCCATACGGAATAACGGTTGCGCGCGATCTGCCATACCCACGCCGAAAAATTCGTCGGAATTGTGCCTTTGTGCAAAGCTGTGATGATCTGTAGCGCGATATCCTGTGTTAAATCTTCTGCTTCAGTATGACGTCCCGTCTTTTTTAAGCAGAAGTAAAACAGCTTTTTCATATAGTTTTCGGTGAATTCTCCCACCAGCCGATCACGCATTTCATTCGCTTCTTGCATTTTTCTCGCCTCCTTTCTGAAAAGTTTTTACTTTTCAACCATATAGTGTGGCATTTTGAAATTTGGTTGCGTTGATTTATAAAAATTATATCATAAATTTGTGAATTGGTCTACGATTCAAAGACATTTGGGTCCATAAATGCAGAACACGTCAAGAAAAGAGGATGGAGGATATATTGGCGGTCACTATCCTCGTCTCGGTGGCAGGTACATATTTCAAAATTGTCCGATTGGGTATATCCACTGTGCGCCACGTTTTTTTTCTCTTAATGATTGACATTTGAGAATCTATGTGATAAAATACGTTTGACACTAATTTACATAAAACGGAGGTACGTATGAGCGATCATATCATCCATTTTTCCGATTTTCACGGAAACGATACCATGGCACAATTTGCCGAGGCTATGAAATATATGAGAGAAAACCCCGGTACGACCCTTGTTGTCGAACCCGGTGTATATACGATTACAAGCGAGCTTGCTCGATGGACCATGGAATCCGTTTTGAACGGGGATTTCGGATATAATCCGGAAAAAACGATGTTTAATCCCAAATTTGCTTATACTAAGGGTATCGACTTTGCAGGACAGAAGGGAAGCCGTGTTATTGCAAACGGAGTGACACTGATGGTTGACGGATTTATGGAACCCGTCTCCCTCAATAACTGTGAGGACATCGAGATCTGTGGTTTGACCATCGACCATAAGAGAAAACCGTACAGCCATGGTGTTGTAACTTCAATAGAAAAAGATGCGAATAGTGATGGCGGTTACTGTAATATTGAAATGTCTCCTGATACACCCATTAGATTCACTTCGAATAAATTAAGATTCCGTTTCTATGATGCAAAGAATGACCGTTTTTACAATAAGTCGGCTTTTTCAAAGGAAATGGACGATAATGAATTCATAGATGAACGGCACATCCGCATTCTTTTGAACGATGTAAATGGAATATGCGAAGGGCACGAATTTTACACGATACACACATATCATTTCCGCCCTGCTATTCTCATAGAATATGCTAAGAATATCTCTCTTACCGATGTAACTATACACAGCCAGCCCGGTATGGGTATCGTTGGAAACCGTTGTGAAGATGTATTTATTAAGCGTCTGGCAGTAATTCCTTCGTGCGGCGATCATTGGTCTACCAATACCGACGCAACGCATTTTACCTCTATGAAGGGAACTCTTCGTTTTGAAGATTGTATGTCCGAAGCGCACGGTGACGACTTTATCAACGTCCACGCATATTATCATGTGGTTACCGAACGTGAAAGCGATACCGTGTGCTATCTCAGCACGAAAGCGCCCACGGGAACTCACGCCCAGACACTCGATTATCCCGACGCTGGGGATACTCTCGAAATGAGTGTGTTTGAAACATTTGACCTTGTGGATACGTATAAAGTGCTCGAATGCGTTCCGATGCCCGACGAGTGGAAGTGCAAAGTAACCCTCGATCATCCGCTTCCGAAGGATACAAAGGATTACATATTCGCGGATGTGACAAGACTTCCACATCTCGAAGTGATCGGATGTACCATCACGTCACACTATGCAAGAAGTGTACTGATCAAAACGAGAAGTGCGCTGATCGAAAGAAACTTCTTTAAAAACGCACTTGGCATGGCGAT
>JAZRNC010000083.1:0-6178 GCA_045647965.1 Eubacteriales bacterium
ATCCCGACGGATTTTTTGAAAAAGCGGGAGAGATACGAGTATTCGTACCCGATCTGTTTGGCGAGATCGTTTAGAGTGCAGCTTTTTTTATAATTATCGTTAATGAAGCGGAAGATGCTGAATAAAAGACTGCTCGACGCAACATCGGCATCTTTGTACTCGGTGTTTTTATGAAATTCCGCACAGATGGAGTACAGAAATCCTTTCAGCGTGATGGAGGATATCGTTTTATCTTTGTTCGTCCGATAATCGTGGAAGATGGCTTTGAACTGGTCGATATAAAAAGAGTTTGGCGTGAAGCGGTTGTCCTTTGGAACGAGGGAAGCGGTCAGCTCCGTGTAGGCCTTGACGAGTTTTGGGGAGAAGATGCACAATAAATGACTGCTGTGTCCGACGGTGGACATTTTGTGAAGCTGATTCGGAAAAATGATCAGAGACTCGCCTTGGTGAACTTCGTATAGTGTGTCGCTGATTTCCACGGCCATCGTTCCTTCAAGAATCACAAGAAATTCAAAACAGTGGTGCATATGCGCGGGATAGTTAAAATCATTTTCGCTCTTGATATGAAAGTAATCCGAGTCCATGGAATGTTGGAGTTCGTAAAACATTGCGTGTTTCCTTTCGTTGCCTATCACGACCTTTGCGTCGGGATAGTATATATAAAATATTATAGCATATTTTTATTGAAAAATCTACTGTTTGACAAGAAAACACGTCGGATGGAAGGGAACAGGATTGAAGGTATAGAAAAGCGGCGTACACTCGCATTACATACGAATGTACGCCACTTTGGATTTTTTATCCACATAAAATCTTATTCCATAACAAATTCATAGTCCCCTGCCGCAAGTTCGATGGTGTTGTCGACAATGGTGACGTCTGCGTCCGTGTGAACACGCTTTCCGTCAAGACGGGGAAGAATGAGCGTTGCTGTAGAGCCTTCGGGAACCGATGCACGGTAGAGGAATCTGCCGTCCGTATATTCCCATTCGCTGCGGATCACACCGTAGGCGGTTTCGAGAGACGCCGTCACCGTCGTGATTCTCTCACCCGACAATGCGACGATATCGTCACTTCTCGTGTCGGGGCGGGGTGTCAGAATAAAGTGGCGGAAACCGGGAGTTTTTTCGTCCGCTTCAATGCCTGCCATAAATCGGTACATCCATTCGCCGACGGCACCGTAGGCATAATGGTTGAACGAATTCATCGAAGGATCGGCGATACCATTCTCCGTTGTGTAGGAATGCCAGTGTTCCCACATCGTTGTACCGCCTTCGCGTACGGTCTTTACCCAAGAGGGGAATGCGGGCTGGGTGAGGAGCGCATACGCGTAGTCGTCAAGACCGATCTCGCTGAGTACGGGAAGAATGACGGATGTGCCAACAAATCCGGTTGACAGGCGGTAATTGTTTTCTGCGATCTTCTTTTTCAGTTCATGAATGAAGCGGTCGCGCATTTCTTGCGGAATGAGATCGAAATGGAGGGCAAGGAGATGGGCGGTCTGGCTGCGGTACGTTTCGTCCTCCTTGAAGTAACCGTCGGCGTCGAGGTATCGCTCACGGAACGCCAGTACGGCGCCTTCTCTCACGCTTTCATAGTGTTTAGCACGTTCGGAATAGAAGTCTCCGTCCGATTCAGAAAGTTCAGCGGAGATATACGCCATCATACGGGCATCTTCGGCGTAATATGCGTTGCCGATCAGCACGGGATCGGTGGGAACGGGCGCTACCCAGTCTCCAAATTCCGGGTTTGCGCCTTGGTTATCACGAGTTGCGAGCCATCCCATGAACCGTTCGAGGGCGGCGTAGTTTTCTTCAAGGATCTCGCGCTTGCCGTACATCAGGTACATCACGTAGGGAATGATAACGGCAGCGTCTGCCCAAGCGGCGGATCCGTATTTCGGGCGCGGATTCGGCCATGTATTCGGTACCTGACCTTCTTCCCCCTGCGAATCGCGCATATCCTGAAGGTATTTGCGCATAAAGGAGTAGGTGTTGGCGTTATAGGAACCGGTGCGGCAGAATACCTGCGCGTCTCCCGTCCAGCCCATACGTTCGTCACGCTGAGGACAGTCGGTGGCAACGCTGAGATAATTTCCAAGCTGTCCCCAGAGAATGCTGCGGAACAGTCCGTTGATATCGTCGGAGGAGGTAGTGATATGTCCCGTTTCTTTTTCAAGCCCGCAGACAACTTCTCCCGTCAGATCAAAGAGAACGAAATCGTCGGAGGCGGTGATGTCAAGATAGCGGAAACCGTAATAAGTAAACGTGGTGCGGTAGGTTTCGACCTCGGAGTTTCCGGAAATAAAGATTCCCTCGGACTTGGCGGAACGGTAGTTTTCGTGGTACACGGTATCAGCCGGGCCGTCGTTATTGCGGGATTTCTTTCCCGAATCGTTGAGAATTTCACCGCAGCGGAAACGGATCTCTGTTTTCGGAGAAGCGTGGACGGTGAGAAGGGGCCAGCCGACCATATTCTGTCCCATATCCACGACGAGAGTTTCGCCTTTTTTCAGCGTGATCGGGAAGGTGGCGGGATGGGTGATGGCTTTTCCAAAATCCGTACCGTCATCGGTTACGGAGGAATATGTCCACATTTTTATCGGCTTCATGAGAAGATCACGGCGGATCCTTCCGCTTGTGGTAATTGCCGGTGAGTATGTAAGTTCTTTTGTCAATTCTACGTTGAGCGGCGTGTCGATTTCCGGTGTAACCCACGCAAGACCGCAGTTGTCAGTAGTGGAGATTTTTTCATAACTTGCGGCGTTTGCGTCATATGTCTCACCGCCGTAAATACTTTCGGCGATTACCGGTCCGCCAACGGAACAGAACCACGAGTCGCTCGTTACATAATACGCACCGTCAAGCTCAATGGCAGCACGGAATTTATATAAATGAACGTTTCCCGGATTGGACCATTTGAACCATCCTCCTGCCAAGACGGCAAGAATGACATTTTCGCCATCCACGAGGTATTCATCAAGGTCGTAGGTGTAGTAGACAGCCCGTTTGGTAAATTGAATATTTCCCGGTTTCAGCTCGTCGTACGTCATATCCCCGTTGCTGTCACGAAGACCGACGCGCCGGCCGTTTACGAATAATTCAAACTGCCCAATACTGGTTGCCATAACCTTGCAAGAAGATGTTGTGGTAGCAGAAAAGACTTTTTTGAAGAGGGGCAGACCGCTTCCCGTTACGGTAGATGGGAGCTTGAGCCAGGATGCTTGTTCAAGGAACATCGTTTGAAGATTATTCATCGTGTACCTCCCTTTTGTCGTATATTTTATAAATGGTTTGTTTTATTATACTATTCGGAGGGGAGGCTGTCAAGGGGTTTTTTTCATCAATTACAGTGGATATCGGATGCTTGAAATGAGAAAAGAGGGATAAGCCACCCTCTTTCCTTACATTATTTGATACGGATAACCTCACCCACGTTATCGTAAGCGTTCTTTGCACTCGACGCGATGGTAGAGATCACTTTTTCCACCTGCGCCTCCTCGCCCGACACGAATACGATATCGTCGTCAAGCTTCAAAAGAGAAGCGCACGGTGCGTTTTTTGATACCACGCTTGACATACTGTCGGCGTTTTGCAGGGTGGTGACGATCTTATCCGTGTTCTCACCATTCGTGCGAATGACGAACAGATCGTAGGAAAAAGAATCGATCGCGGACGACGAGTGGACGATATCCTCGATACCGTTGTTTTTTTCAATGCCGAGATTATCGTACATTGAGTCAAGTTCCGTCTGCGTCAGCACCTTCGTTTGAAGCATGATCGGCAGTACGTCGGTGCAGGTCTGATATACATTCTCGGAAAGAAAATCCACAACGTCGTTTGCGGACGAGATCTTTTTGCTATTTTTGTCATCATTCTTGTCGCCGGTCATTTTGTCGGTGATGCCGTTCATCATTCGCTCGACGCCGGAGGTATCTGATTCTCCGGAACTGCCGGAGCCACCGGAACTGCCGGAGCTGTCGGAGCCGTCTTCTACAACGCCGTCTCCGTTTTCATCCCCGAGTGTGGGGGAGTTGTGGGTATCTTTGTTGCCCTTCGACGTACAGGAGGAGAGCAAAAGCATCAGCGTCAGGGATAAAATCAGTAATTTTTTCACATCAATAAACCTTCTTTCATTACGGGTTGACCATAGTTTGAACGCATTGCGAGTGAATTATTCGAAAATCAAATGGGAAAACTTTCATAAAATACCGTAATGTCACAAAATACTCTTGAAGAAAAATCGCTTTTGTGGTATGATAATAATATATTGCGTTTTTTATGGGAGTATAGTCTATGATTACTTTTAAGGATATAAAAAACAATGAAACCGTCAGAACGTATATAAAAAAAGCCGACGAATCTCTCTCGGCGCTTGGTTTTACGGAGCATAATTTTGCTCACGTGGCAAAGGTGGCGGAGTGTGCCGGATATATACTGGAAACGCTCGGATATTCAGAGAGAGAAGTGGAGCTTGTTAAAATAGCCGGTTTCCTTCACGATATTGGAAATCTCGTCAATCGCGTGGAGCATTCGCAAAGCGGAGCGTTAATGGCGTTTCGAATCCTTGATAAACTCGGAATGCCCGCAGAAGATATTGCCGACGTGGTAACGGCGATTGGAAATCACGATGAGGGAACGGGAATACCTGTAAATGCGATTTCGGCGGCACTGTTTCTCGCGGATAAATCGGATGTCAGACGGACGAGAGTGCGTAATCCCGAAGCGATCAAGTTTGACATTCACGACAGAGTGAATTACTCGGTGGAAGAAACGTCTTTTTTAATAAATGAATCCAAAGACAGCATTACGCTTACGATCACGATCGATACCGAGTACAGCACAGTGTCGGAATATTTCGAAATTTTCCTTGAGAGAATGATGCTGTGCCGGAAAGCGGCAGAAAAACTGGGACTGCGGTTTAAACTTGTAATAAACAATCAAACAATGATGTGAAAATACAGAGAAAGATCAAATGAGGAAACAATCCGTGAAAAAAAGTGTAATAAAGAGAGCTATTTCGGCGGACGGCGGTATCCGTGTCCTATTCTGTGACAGTACGGAGATCGTCAGAAGTGCCTGCAACATTCACCATACGTCCAAAACGATGACTGCCGTGCTTGGACGGGCGCTTACGGCAACATCCCTTATGTCCAGCTTGCTGAAAGATAAAGATAACACACTGACCCTGCAGATTCGCGGTGACGGTCCGTGCGGAAGCGTTGTTTGTGTAGGGGACTATATGGGAAACGTACGTGGTTATGCGGATGATATGACCGTGGAACTTCCTCCGAATGCGCACGGTAAACTGGACGTTGGCGGAGCTGTCGGCGGCGGTTCGATGTATATCATCAAGGATATGGGAATGAACGACCCCTACGTTGGTGTTTCTCCCATCGTTTCGGGTGAGATCGCGGAAGATATCACCGAATATTTTGCCTCAAGTGAACAAACGCCGACCGTGTGTGCGCTTGGTGTTCGTGTCGATAACGACTGTATGTGTTTCGCGGCAGGGGGATACCTTGTGCAGCTTATGCCCGGTTTTGATGAAGCCGATATCGAACGGCTCGAAACCAACGTGACGATGATGGACTCCATTTCGCAGCTTATTGCAAACGGTATGGACGGGGATGAGATCATCTCGATCATTTTCAGCGGCATCGAATACGAAATGTTTGACGAATTCGACGTGGAGTACCGTTGCACTTGCGAACGGGATAAATATCTCAGAGCGCTCATCTCTTTGAACGAAGACGATATGAATGAACTGAGAGAAGCGGGCGAGCCGGTGGAGACAAACTGCCGTTTCTGCGGAAAGAAATACGTGTTTGAACTCGAAGAGTTAAACGAGCAGCGAAAACTGGCAAGAGAACAAAACGTGGAATAACAAAGGAGAGGATGACGTATGATTAAAATTGAACGTACCTCTGTGATGAATTTTGAAAACGCGATTCGAGGGGCAAGAAACCCGCTGAACAGTTGGGACAGAATGGACAGCGAATACGGCGACGATGGAGAATATATTCTTGGTGAAAACGATCTGTCTCTTGCTTGCCGACTCGCAAAAGCCGGCAGCGATCACCGTAAATTTCTTCGGATGATCTTCGTATCCGTCGATGTGACGGCCCCGCTTTATTGGTGGAAGGAATACGATACGTACAAGGTCGGGACGGTGGCAA
>JAZRNC010000084.1:0-3063 GCA_045647965.1 Eubacteriales bacterium
GGTCAGAGTAGACTGAGTACCCTGTCTCTGATTTCCGAGATAACTTTTTACTGCCGCATGGAGGACAGCACCGTTTACATCGACAGCGAAGATCGCATCAGAAAGATTCATCGTTCCAACGGATTCGCCTGCCATATTTACTACTTTAATTTCGGGCATTTTTTCTTCCTCCTTCCGACTTACGCTTTAACGCTGTCGCGGATGAATACGATTGCACCCTTCGCACCGGGAACTGCACCCTTAACTGCGATGAGGTTCTTTTCTGTATCAACCTTAACAACTTCGAGGTTAAGAACGGTCACCTGTTCGTTACCGTACTGACCTGCCATTTTCTTGTTCTTGTAAATTCTGGACGGTGTAGAGTTCTGACCGAGAGAACCGCCGTGACGGTGAACAGGACCGCCGCCGTGTGTCATTCTCTTAATCTTGAAGTTCCATCTCTTAACAACGCCGGAGTATCCGTGACCCTTTGTATTGCCTGTAATGTCGACCTTGTCGCCTGCGGCGAAGGTATCGGCAGCAATTACGTCGCCTACGTTTACTGGGGAGATGTCTTCAATGCGGAATTCCTTAAGATGACGCTTGGGAGTTACCCCTGCCTTTTTGAAGTGACCCGCAGCCGGCTTGTTAACGAGCTTTTCGCGGATATCTTCGAATGCGAGCTGTACAGCTTCATAACCGTCAGTTTCTACGGTCTTCTTCTGTGTAACGGAGCAGGGACCTGCTTCGATCACAGTTACGGGGATGACGTTTCCATCTTCTGTGAAGATCTGTGTCATACCCAGCTTCTTTCCGATGATACCTTTTTTCATCGATTTTCCTCCTATATAGGTTATTGGTTGAGCGGTGAGTGAAATTCGGGAGCCGCCCCGACACCGTCAACGTGACCCGACCGCCATCAAGCTTCGGACTTCGCGCCGGAATAAACGCTTGCCTTCTATGCTCTGTACGGGATTCGGTGTGGCTTTCAGTGTTAAAATAAGAAATTAGAGCTTAACGTCGATGTCAACGCCTGCGGGAAGTTCAACGGACATGAGAGCTTCAACGACTTTCTGAGAGGGTTTGATGATCTCAACGAGTCTCTTGTGAGTTCTCTGTTCGAACTGTTCACGGCTATCCTTGTACTTGTGAACCGCACGAAGGATGGTGATAACTTCCTTTTCGGTCGGAAGCGGAATCGGACCTGCTACTTCAGCGCCGTTGCGCTTTGCAATGTCAACGATTTTTGCCGCTGCCTGATCAACGAGTGTGTGCTCGTAGCTTCTGAGTTTAACTCTGATTTTTTCCTGTACTGCCATTTTTGTGCCTCCTTGCATTGTATTAAATAGTGTTTGAGGCGAAGAACACGGCTCCGGGCGTTTCGCGAAACCACTTAATAAATCCGAACCATGAATTCAAAAGCACCTGCTCGATCCTAGGCTCGGCATTGCGGTTTCCCGCAGCGCATACGCGCCACCCGCCGTCATGTTCTTACTCGCCCGATTTACTCGGACATACTCCACGGAAATTCCCCATTCTCATCCGACAGTGTTGATGAAATGGCAACCTCCCGCTTCAACGCACATCAAGTGATACTATTTTACCATAGTTTTCGCCCAAAATCAAGATTTTTCCGTCATTCCTCGGACAAATTGTATGTAGAATTTTATAGAATTTCACCACTTTGTTTTGTGCATTTTAACGAATCTTTCGCCATTTTTTTCCGTGTGCAAAAAAGAGCAAAAAATCCACCGCGAATTCCGCGAAGTATCTTGCCAAATCGACGCTTTTATGGTATCATATATAATGTAGTCTTTATACAACAATCGAAAGGTTCAGGAATGAAAAACTATCTTGAAATTTCCGCGGACAAGTTCCGCAAAACGCATAAATATCTGCTTCCCATCTATCCGCTGATGGCGCTTCTCATCGCCGTCGGATATTTTTTCGCCATAAAATACGATTATGACGACAACATCGGACATTTTGAATACGGATCGGTCTTCTTCATCGTATTCACCGTCGCCATCGTGATCTGTGCGGCACTTGCCCTTCTCTACTCCCGCACGATGACGAAGACACTTGTATTCGCCACCGATCCCGCAGATAGTGCGCTCGGTCTGTTCGGCTCCATATTCGGTGGAGTCATGGCACTCCTCGTCGCCTTTCTCACGATCAAAGACGGTCTCGATCTTCTCACACTGCTTGAAAAAGGCGCCGCACTTCTTCTCATCCCCCTCGCGCTCTTCCTTTTTCTCGGGTGTGCCTCTTCGATGACCCGTTCAAAACTTCGCAGTGCCTTCGCAATTCTTGGTGCATTGTCCATCAACCTCACAATTTTCTCCGATTACTTCGATTTCTTTCTGCCGCTGAATAGCCCCGTCCGCAACCTCATTCTTCTCACGCAATTATCCGTGATGCTGTTCCTCCTTTCGGAAGCAAGATTGACCTTTGGCGTGGAATCGCACAGACCAACGGTGTCGTTCAGTTATCTCACCGCCGTCCTCGCCGCGACGATCGCTCCCGGTTATTCCCTCGGTGGAGTTCTCGTTTATCTTTTTGCACCAATGGCAGACGATCCGAATCCTCCTCTTGCCCGCCTTGGTCTCTATATCGCGATCGGTATTATCGCACTTGGCAGGCTCGTACAGATGCCAGCTCTGATCATCGACAAGCCCGAAAAAACGGAAGACGAATCAACCGCCGAAGCTCTCGCAGGAGAGACATCAGACGTCTCTCAAGGAAACGACTCTGCAGAGTAACCCCGTGAACTATAAAAATCCGTACCCATTAAAAATCAAAAATAACCAATATTCCTCAATAAATTCATACCGATTGGAGAATCCTATGAAAAACCAAACCGTTATCTCACATATTCGCTCGGTGATTGCCGTCATATTGCTCGTTTGTCTCACGGCTCTTCCGGTATTCGCTGAATACCCGGCGCACGAAGATCTCGTAGCAGACGCCGCAGAGGTCCTCTCGGCTTCCACCATCCGCACCGTTAAAAAGACGAACGAATCTCTGAAGGACGCCGATATCGACGCCGTCATCGGAATTTGTACCGTAAAAACGACGGAAACA
>JAZRNC010000085.1:0-2488 GCA_045647965.1 Eubacteriales bacterium
TCTTCCTAAGACCGCTTGGCCTCCGACTTCGAACCGTGAAATTTTAGAAGCAAAAATCGAGCGTTCTCCGCTTTGTGCTGTGTATCGCAAGCTCAAAACCGAAATTTCTTATAATACGAAAGTCTCTCTCATTCCTCTTGCTCTTGGTCTCGCACTTTCGGCAGTAGTAGCGCTGTGGCCCTCGTTCTATCCCGAATATCTCTCCAACGAACTTTTCACGTATCATGTGAAGGATGTAATTACCACCATAAAAAGCGGTTACACGACACGCGAAGTGGACAAAACGAAATATGTCTCTCCCAATTTCGAGGACAGTCCCTATTACGGAATCGCCAAAGATCGAAATGTCTTCGTCATTCAAGTGGAAGCACTGCAAAATTTCCCGATCGGCGCGGTTTACAACGGACAAGAGATCACCCCAAACCTAAATAAGCTGATCGGAAATGATTCCTATTATTTTAAAAACCACTATTACCAAATCGGCGGCGGAAACACGTCGGATGCAGAATTCACGGTCAATAATTCCCTTTTTGCTCCCGAAAACGAATCCGCGTACGTAAAGTACACCGACAACAAATATTACGGACTTCCGTTCATTCTGAAAGATAATGGTTACAGCGGTGCGTATGCGTTCCACAATTATATCGGTTCCTTCTGGAATCGCGAATCGGCGTATCCATACCAAGGATTCGACAACTACACCTCTCTTGAAGATATGGAACAGACGGATATGTTTGAAATGGGACTTTCCGATCGCGAAATGTTCCGTCAGTCTATCGAACAACTGAAAACCTATGAAGAACCGTTCTATGCATTCTACATCACCGTTTCCTCCCACTATCCCTATATGATTCCCGAAAAAGACAGAGCGATGGAACTGTTGCCGGAAGACAACGGCACTCTTTTCGGGCATTACATACAGTCCGTTCGCTATGCCGACCGTGCGATCGGGGAATTTATGGATATGCTTGAAGCGGAAGGGCTCTATGACAATTCCATCTTCGTGATCTACGGCGACCATTATGCACTCACAAACACTTCTCACGAAACGTCAGATCCCATTCGTGCACTGCTCGGCAGAGGATACACGCTCTTCGATGTTTTCAACGTACCGATGATTATGCACATTCCGGGAATCGATACCGCAGAGACCTTTGACACCGTCAGCGGTCACATCGATATTCTTCCTACCCTTCTTTGTGCTCTCGGCATCCACAACGACAAAGCCGTTATGTTTGGCCAAAACCTATTTGAGGCGGAATCCAATATCGTATGTGAGCAAACCCACGTGTCGATCGGTTCGTTTATTTCAGACAGCGTGTTTTTCCAGAAGCCGCACAATAATATCAAGTCGAACTACAGCGTTTACGACCGGGCAACGGATCAAAAGCTCGATCCGACGAAATACGAGGATCTCTCACAACTTGCAGCAGATTGGATCTACGACTGTGCCGCCATACTGGCAAGTGACGATATTCTCCTTGACTGACCGTAACCATATTCAGAAACAAAAAATGACCTGATGGAGAAATCCATCGGGTCTTTTTCCTTTCAAATAGAGTGCGACCGATCTTCGTTCTCATACCAGCCGTCAATCCCACGTCTTTCCATCGCACCGATGATCTTACGGTAAAGCATATGACTGTTCTGCCCGAGGGAGTTTAGATACTGTTTCACTTCCGCCCTCTCGGTATTGCCGTTTTCGGGACAAGGACTTTCAAATACGGGCAAGTCCGCCGCACGAACGAGAGAACGAATATCTCCTTCTGTCGTATATATAAACGGACGAATCACGGATAATCCTAAATTATCATATACTGTCACAGGAGAAAAACACCCTATCCTTCCCTCGTAAAGAAGAGACATCATAAAGGTTTCCACAGCGTCACTGCGATGATGGCCGAGCGCAACTCTGTTCGCCCCTCGGAGAAGTGCTTCGGAATTGAGAGCACCACGACGCATTCTGGCACAGAGAGAGCATGGATTTTTTTCTTTTCTCTCGTCAAATACGATCTGTGCGATCTGTGTTTTGACAACGTAATACTCTACCCCAAGAAATTCTGAATACTGCGCGAGTTTTTCAAAGCACTCACCGTTATTTTCAAAACCGAGATCTACCGAAATACCGATCACATCGTATCGGCACGGATAAAAGTCCCGCATTTTATGTAGAGCATAGAGGAGTGCGATCGAATCCTTCCCACCGGAAAGGCCAACGGCAATTCGATCGCCGTCGTGAATCATACCGTAATGCTCACAGGCACGACGCAGTGAACTTAACACTTTTTGCAGTTCCTTCATTCCCAATTTCTCCATATCTCGATACTAAGATTCAATGTGTGAAAGGAGCATCCTATGGCAATAAAAATTTATATCGACCAAGGACATAATCCCGTCAACCCAAACGCAGGAAGCGAGGGAAACGGTTTTCGTGAACAGGATATCGTTTTCAGAATCGGAATACTTACCGCAGACCTATTACGAAGCA
>JAZRNC010000086.1:0-8428 GCA_045647965.1 Eubacteriales bacterium
CTACAACTATTTCTTTGATCTCTTCTGTGTAATGCTTTTGTCCTTTTCTGTTTCCCATACAAAAAACCTCCTGTGGTAGATATCTCTATTCTACCACAAGAGGCTTTTTATTTCAATGTCCGTTTTTATGGGTTCAGTTCAAATTTTGCTGCTTTTTCTTTATATACTATTATCAAATGTTTCGTCAAAAATCCATCGAAATATTTTCGGGAATGCCCCATACGGTACGTTTCTCGCCGTCCACTTCAATGAGCGCTCCGGAATAATATTTCGTTCCGTCTTCACGCACAGTCTCGGGACGTGAGCAGATCGCCACGGGGAAATTGACCTTGCGGAACGGCCACTTGACCGGAATACTCGGATCTGAATTTGCCGGAACAAAGAATGACGCATGAATATGACCGCAAAGCATCAAATCAATGTCCATCTTTTCAAGAAGCTCCAGCCAATGATCGTATGTATCCCTTGCCACGTCAAAAGGATAAGAATGACAGCGGTTGAACGGAATATGGCAGAATACAAAGCGATGCTTCACGCCGGGAGCCGCGTATTCGTTTTCCTTATTCGCGACGACGGATTCGATAAATTTCGTCTCGCGATCGCGGAAATCGTTAAACAGAACCGTTCCTCCATATTCATCGTTTGTATCGTATTTATCCTCACCGCAGTCAAGAACAAGGCCCCACACACTTCCCTGACGAACCGTGTAAAACGTTTCTCTCTTATTCTTTCTTGTAACCGTAGGAATATAGTCAAGCAGGTACTGCGAGTCCGAGCCGCGTGTGTCGTGATTACCGCGGGCGTGGATCATCGGTATCTCTCCGCGAGACGCTTCCCCTCCGATTGCAAACGACGTATCGAACTGATCAATACTTTTGCTGGAATTGTTAATATCCCCGTTTAATAGGATAACGTCACATTCCCCCACCGAACGGTATAATTCCAGCGGACAATCGATTCGATTGTGGGTATCCGCAAACTGCATAAGGCGGAATTTATCCCCCTCAAGCGGCTTGAATGCGTATTCTTTGCGGACTTTTTCCACACCCATTGGCCTGTACGACGGTTTTTCCGCATATTCAACGAAGACAACGGTATACCGACGCGCGGTGTTCAGTTTCTCGCCGTCCACATCGATTTTATGAACCTTCGAATACTTGAGAATTCCGCCCTCCTCGTCGGTAAAGCGTTCTCCGTCGATCTCGATCCAACCGATACCCATCGTTTCCGTGAGAAAGATGATCTGGTAATCCCTCTCCACCATATACACGCACGGATCAAATTTCAAAACGTTTTCTTCATTCATATTTCGTTCTCCTTTTTCATCAAATTTCTTCAATGAGTGCGGACAGCTCATCGATCGTATCTTCAAATACCTTCATCGCGTTTTTCACCACTTCCGGAGAGGTGAGATCCACACCTGCGATTTTGAGTTCCTCGATCGGATAATCGGATCCGCCCGATGACAAAAATTCGATATAACTGGATGCATCCCCACTACTCAGGATACTGTCCGCAATTGCAACCGCCGACGAGAATCCCGTCGCGTACTGATACACGTAAAACGCACGGTAGAAGTGCGGAATAAACGCCCATTCGTTGCGAATAACGTCACAGAATCCCGCATCCGGATAATAGAGTTTTACAAGGCCCTCATAGACGTCGCACAGCGCATCCGACGTAAGCGGAATTCCGTCGTTTTCCATTTCGTGAGCGCGCTGTTCAAATTCCGCAAACAAGGTCTGACGGAACACCGTCGTTCGGAATCCCTCAAGAAAATGATTGAGAATATACGCACGTCGACGCGGGTCTGTCTCAATCGACAGCAGATACTTGGTAAGGAGCACCTCGTTGCACGTAGATGCCACCTCCGCTACGAGTAAATGATAGTCGTGATTGGCAAAATCCTGTTTTTCGGCGGACAGATACGAATGCATCGCGTGACCCAGCTCGTGTGCGAGAGTAAAAGCATCGTCAAGCGTGTCCGTATAGTTCAGTTTGACGTACGGATGTACCCCGTACACCCCTGCCGAAAACGCCCCCGATTCTTTACCGGGCGTTTCGTACACATCGATCCAACGCTCCTCATACGAACGACGAATCACCGCCGCATATTCTTCACCAAGGGGCTTCACCGCTTCGTATACCAGTTCACACGCCGTTTCGTATGGCATCGGATATTCGACATTCTCTACCATCGGCGTGTAGAGGTCGAACATATCGATGGAATCAAGTTTCATTGCTCTCTTTCTGAGCGCGAGATATTTATTCATCAGCGGAATTGCTTCGTGCAGCGCTTCAACGAGAGAATCGTATACCTCCTCGGGCACGTTACTCTCTGCCAGAGACGCGGCGCGCGCCGACGGATATCCGCGAAGTTCTGCCGTAAGGTTATCCTGCTTGACACTTCCGCCGTACAGAGAAGCGAACGTGTTGATATACTTTCCGTACATCCCGAACATTCCCTCAAATGCCTCTTCTCTTACCCGTCGGTTTTCGGATTCGCGCAGCATACCGAACACACCGTGTGACAGCGCGATCTTCTCTCCATCTTCTCCCGTCACGCTTGGACGCTCCATCTCCACGTTCGTGAACATATCGTACGTGTCGCTCGGGGTGGATGCGATTTTTCCGAACTTGGCAAGGATCGCTTCGCTCTTTTCGTCGAGAACGTGCGCACGGAGTCTTGTGGCATCTTCGATCTTATGCGCGTACTTTGCAAGCAAAGGATCACGCAAAAACTCCGCCAGCTTTTCTTCGGGAATCGCCATAAGTTCGGGTTCGAAAAAGGCAACGGCTGTGCAGACCTTCACGTTCAGCATCGTTACACGCTCACACATCTCCTGTGCCGTCGTATCGCCTCCGTCGGTTGCCTTCCGGAGAAATGCGTAATTGGCTACCTTGTCGAACACTTCTTCAAACTGTGCCATTGTTTCATATGCGTGAAACAGCGATTCTGCCGAAGTGGCAAGGGTACCGCGAAGTGCCGCCAAACCACCTACGTTTTCTTCTAATTTCGTGTACGCATCGTTCCATTCCTGCTCCGACGCAAAGATATCCGACAGATCCCATTTGAGACGGTCGGGAATTTCGTTTCTGTTTTTCATTCGTTAAATCCTTTCGATAGCCAAGGAGAGGTCATCCTCTCTTCAGCATTGATTTCAGTTCGCGTACCGACACGATTCGGAATATAAGTACAAGCGCGGCGTAACATACCATCGCAATCCCTATGGAAAGAAGTCCGCCAAGCTTTACTCCAACATTCAGCGCGCCGTGGAAAAGTTCATACGAGCCAAACGCCGCACCACCCATAACAAGCGCCGCACCAAGAGTCTTTAGCGTATTCACAACGATCGCACCGCATCCGACGAGGTATCTTCTGAGGAAGAACAAATTCATCGCAATCATAACGACGTAGCAAACACAAGTTGCGATGGGCGCACCCATAATGTTGACGTTTTCTACGCCTACAAGCACGGTGTTCAGCACACATTTAATCACACCGCCCACGCAAAGGCTGATAAGCGGACAGTTCACGTGACCAAACGACTGCAAAATCGCGCCGCTGATGGATACGACCGCGTAAAGAATGACCGCAATCCCAAACACAGCAAGGAGCGGTGCGCCAGCGTTCGCTTCCTCGGGAGTATTGAAATAAATGATATTCATAATCGGGCCAGCCAGTACGGCAATTCCCACACCGGCAGGAAGTGCCAGCATCATCGCGTACTTGAAGCAGGTGATCATATTACGGCTGACACCCTCGCTGTCCTTTTTGGTAAATGCCGCCGTGAGAACAGGCAGAATGCTGACAGAAAATGGCACAATAAACGCAGAGGGGAAATTGAAGATCTTCTTTGCGTTTCCGAACACGCCGTACAGCCAGTTCGCTTCCTCGTACGAATAGCCGAGACCGTTCTGCAGGACGCGCATGATCACCGCCGTATCGACGAGATTCACAAGGCTCATTACCGATGCGCCGAGGGATACGGGAATCGCGATGCGGAAGAGTTCCGCTGCAATCTTTTTATTCGATCTTACGGGGAGAGTGCATGGCTCTTCGTTTTTCGACATCCGATTTTTGTGGAATAACAGATAGAATACCGCAAAGACGGCACCGATCGACACGCCAAGAATCGCGCCCGCCGATCCGCCGACATACTCGTACTCAGTCTTCAAAAGAACAAACGCAAGCGCACAGCCGAGAACGAGCTTGGCTACCGCCTCGATCACCTGCGACACCGCCGTGTAGATCATTTTGGAGTGCCCCTGGAAATACCCGCGGAGTGCCGACATCAGGAACGCACAGAATGCGGTCACCGAAAGCGCCCGAATCGAGAGTGCCGCGTTTGGATTTGTAATCAGCGCCGCAAGCAGATCTGCCCCAAAGAACATTACCGCCGCGATCACAGCGCCGATCACCGTGAAAATTCTCACGGAAACCTTATAAATCTGCTCCGCTTCGGCGCGGTTTCCCATAACGAGCGTTTCGCTCACCATGCGGGAAACGGCAACGGGAAGACCGGCAGATGCAAGAACTGCAAGCATATTGTAGATATCGTACGCGGCGTAAAAATATCCCATGCCCTCGCCCTTCAGCATATTCGCGATCGGAATCGTGAATAACAGCCCGGCGAGCTTGACAAACGCCGTCGATATGGTCAGAATGAACGCCCCCTGCAGAAACGTCCCTTTGTTCTCAGTAACTTTCAACGTCTTATCTCTTCCTTAAAAATATATTTTTTATTATAATAAATATTTTAGCACACTATGGCTTGACTGTCAATATTTTTGACAGTAACATAGTCCGCCCGCAAAACTCTCTGCACATTTTCTATTTCATAGTTCTGCGATACGCACCGGGAGATACCCCAAATCTGCGGCGGAACAAGCGAATAAAATACAAAACGTCACGATACCCGCACATCTCGGAAATCTCCGTCACCGAATATTCGGTTGTCACCAAATACTCGCTCGCGTAACCCATACGGATACGAATGATATATTCCGTTGGCGAACAACCGTACAGTTCACGAAACAACTCACGGTATCGGCTCTCACTGAAATGCTCCATCTCCGACAGGTCACTCACTCTCAAGTCTTCCGTGTAATGGAAATGAATGTATTCTACCGATTTTTTGAGACGATTTTTCCGTTCTTGCCCGTTTGACGAAATCCCACGGCTCAGCTTGACAAGCACATCGAGAAACTGTGCAATGGTGATTTGTGCATATCCTTTTTGTTTTAACATAAACTCGCGGAACAACGCGGAGAATTCCTGCTCAAGCCCCCCAATCATTCCTGCATCCTTTAGTTCATAGATCGTATCGCATTCGATCCCAAGCTCGCAAAGAAGAGTTTTTACATACGATCCCGTAAAGTGTATCCAAAAATATCCTCCGTCACGCGTTTGATCCATCACGTGCCCGTATTTCGTGTATTTCTCCGGCGAATGGATGATAAACTGCCCCGTATGAAGCCATGGATTACCGTCTCCATCCTCCAAAATACCGCTATGCATCAGCTGTAGATAATAATCCCGTCTTTTTCGGTTCGTCCGAAATGTATAATTCAGCCGAATATAACCGGCACTATTCACTCTTATCGGCACACTCTCATCGCAAACGTCGTCCGTTTCACCGCTCAAACTCTGACTGTATGACTGGTTCTGCATTTTATCCTCCGTTTTGGTCACGATCACATCGTCGATTTGTCCATAAAAAAAGGCGATTTGAACATTGACAGTCTTTCCACTATAGTATATACTGTATTTATAAAAAATCAAGCGTTTTTTATGAATTCCAACTTATTTTTTATGGAGGTGCGTATGAAAAAAGCAATCAACGCCTGGTCTATGGAATCCACACTCACCTTTGAAGAAATGTTCTCCAAAGCAGCGGCAGCAGGATTTGAAGGCATCGAGTTGACTATGGACGGAAGTGAAGGTCCTCATTCTCTCACCCTGAATTCGGATGAAAAAGACTATGCTCTCCTTCGCGAGCTGTCGGCAAAGTATAATCTTCCCGTCATCAGTATCGCAAGCGGAAATGGCGGCGCCGTAGGTAATCCCGCTAACTGGGAAAACTGCACCCGCGTGATCTTCAAACAGATCGAGATCGCAAAGGCACTCGGTGCGAAGGGTATTCTCGTTCCCCCGGGTGGAATGGATGATACCATCACCCTCAACACAGCAAGAAAAAACGCCATCGCGTTTTTTAAATCCATAAAGAGCGATGTGGAAAAAAGCGGCATAATCGTCGGTCTTGAAAACGTATGGAACGGCTTCTTCCTCTCCCCCTACGATATGGCATCGATGATCGATGAGATCGGCTCCGAGTATATTGGCGCATACCTTGACGTCGGAAATATGCTCGCCTTTTCCAACCCCGAATACTGGGTGGAGATCCTCGGGGAACGGATCAAGCTCGTTCACATCAAGGATTACCTTCGCAACGGCAGAATCAATTCCGGTGGCACTTGGACGGACATCACCAAGGGAAGCGGAAACTGGCAGAAGGTCGTTCCGGCTCTCCGCGCGGCAGGATTTGACGGATATCTCGCGGCAGAAGTTTCAAAGAGAGACGAAAATCTCACCTTTGACGAATACTACCAAATGGTTTGTGATCAGGTCGGAAGCGTTATCAACTATTAAATCTTAAACACATCAATTTTCCAAAAGGAGTTTATCGTTATGAAAAAACTTGCTATTATCGGATGCGGTGGTATCGGCGGTTACCATCTCGATCATTTTTTACAGCTTACTGACATCGTTGAACTTGCCGGATTCTGCGATCTCATCATTGAGCGCGCCGAAGGTTTCGTAGAAAAAGCAGGATGCGGAAAAGCCTACACCAATTACATCGATATGTACGACGAAGTACAGCCCGATATGGTGTTCATCTGCATTCCTCCCTACTGCCACGGCGAAATCGAATTCGAAACCATTCGTCGCGGTATCCCCTTCTTCGTAGAAAAGCCCCTTGCTCTTGATCTCGATCTGGCAAGACGCATTCGCGACGCTGCAGAGGCAAAAGGTCTTATCACCGCCTCCGGTTTCCAGTGCCGTTATGCAAACTTCTGCGAAGAAAACAAGGCATTCTGCGAAAATAACGAGATCGTTTACGTAGACTGCACACGTATGGGCGGCGTTCCCGGTGTGTTCTGGTGGAGACGTAAGGAACTCTCCGGTGGTCAGATCGTAGAACAGACCATCCACCAGTTTGACATCATCCGTTACGTAATGGGCGAACCCGAGGAAGTATTCTCCTACGGTACGAGCGGCTTTGTTGAAGGATACGACGATTACAACACCGACGATATTTCCACAACCGTCGTAAAATTCAAGAACGGCGCACTCGGAACAATCTCGACCGGTTGTTATGCAAATAGCGGAAACGCTTACGACAGCAAGATCATCTTCTCTGCCAAAGACAAGAGAGCGGAACACAAGATCCTGAAGCAGCTTGAAATCTTCGGTGAAAATCCCGTCGAAGAAAAGAAGGATGACAAGGGCGGTCTCGTCGTTAAGGGAGACGGAACCATGGCTTCCATCAACACAGGCTCCACGGTTTACCCGAGCACGGTTGACGCCGGTATGCTCTGCGACCGCACGTTCATCGAAGCGGTTATCTCCGGAGACGGCAGTAAGATCCGTTCCTCTTACAGAGACGCATTCAAATCCGTTGCATTCACCCTCGCGTGCAACGAATCAATGAAGACCCGTCGTCCCGTTAAGGTTGAACTGGAATAATCCACAAACAGAATATAGTGAAGAAGAAGAAGAAGAGATGGTACATACCATCTCTTCTTTGTTATCTTTTTGATTGTCTAGGCGACAATGAGTACGGGCGCGGCTTTTTAAACGACGGTGATGTGACTGTGTTTTTTTGAGAATTATCTGATAATCATTTGAGGTAATGGTTACGGCATAGCGGTCAGCAGCGGGAGATGAACTTGATCACCAATTCTGACTAGGTTCTGCCGTCGTCATCGGAGCACACAAATCCTGGGTCAACGGGTCCTGACAGCGCCAGTGATAGTCACGAGAGCATAACAGTCACTAACCGGATCACGAAATGAGTAACACTACGTGTTCATCTGCAAGTTTCGTTAAATCTGGCGATACAAAAAACTTGAATATCGATTCGTGTGAGGCAATAAAAAAGAGCATCGCGGTAATCCACAATGCTCTTTAAATCCTCCCCCAACTGGACTCGAACCAGTGACACCCTGATTAACAGTCAGGTGCTCTACCGACTGAGCTATGGAGGAATATTGTCCAAAAGCAAACCGGAGGTTAAACTTTTTCGTCTAACCTCCGTCGTCATGTTGGCGCATACCTATTTTCCCGGGCCGTCGCCAGCCAAGTATCTTCGGCACGACAGAGCTTAACTTCTGTGTTCGGAATGGGAACAGGTGGACCCTCTGC
>JAZRNC010000087.1:0-11914 GCA_045647965.1 Eubacteriales bacterium
AGAATCAAATGAAAAATCTTGTTTCAATATACGGTAAAGCAGGATTGGATAGGCTCAGAGATGAGAAAAATCTACAATTCTTATTACAAAGCGAAATTGAATGGAAAAAATTTTAATATGTGCTTATCCCTTGTTGAATCCGTCTCAGCTACATATCTCCTGAAACTTTACCTAATTATATCAAAAAAGCCCATTCTCGCGAATAGGCTTTTTTGTTTGTTTGCGGAAAGGTTGCGAATAGGACGTCATACATAATCGACAACTTGATTTTGATAGGTCATTTGGAAAAAAATATCGCTCCAAAAATCTAAAACTTTTTTAGTTTTGGGAATTTGGAGCGTTGTGCCAAAAACGAAGATTTTTTGAAAAAATAAATTTTTTCTTCTCTGTTCATGCGTGTTTCCAAAAGGTCAAAAACCTACATTAGTGATCGAAGGATTAAGAACTTTCATTACATCTTTATTTTAAGAAACAAAAAAATTATGGAATAATAGCGGGGCAATATCTGCAATATCCTTATATTTTTTTCAAAATGTTTATAGTTTTATTTTACTTCCGGTTATTGACATCATTTTGCATCTGTGATATAATCCAGTCAACGTTCGGCATTTTTTTGCCTGCAATTTCATTCGAGAAAGGATATTTTTAAACCATGTACGATTTCAAACCTCCTTATTTAGGTGCCGCTTATTATCCCGAGTCCTGGCCTCGCGAGGAGATCGATGCCGATCTTGACAGACTCGTGTCCCACGGACTTAACACTGTAAGAATCGCAGAATTTGCATGGAGCACGATGGAGCCCGAAGAGGGTAAATTTGATTTTTCACTTTTCCGTGAGGTCGTTGACAAGTGTAAGGCGCGCGGAATTGCCGTAGTTATGTGTACTCCCTCCGCTACTCCTCCATCATGGATGGAGCACAAGTATCCTGAGATAATGGCAGAATACTCGGGCAAAAAAGCTACTCACGGAGCTCGCCGTGAGAGTTGTCCGACAAACAAGACCTTCCGTAAATTCTGCGCAAGAATTACAGAGGAGATGGCAAAGGAATTCTGCAAAGATGAGAATATTATAGGTTGGCAGCTTGACAATGAGATATCAACAATGCAGAAGGAAACCGGATGCAACTGTTCGTCATGCAGACAGGGCTGGACAAATTACCTTAAGAAGAGATATGGCACAATAAAGGCTCTTAACGATGCATGGGAGCACTACACTTGGTCTTTGAATTTCAATTCCTTTGAGGAGGTTGATGCGGTTGACGGTGTTGTTTGGATGCCCCCTGCACAAAAGTTCGCTTGGGAGGAGTACAAGAACGAGTGCTACATTGATTTCCTTCTCGATCAGAAAAATATACTCCGCAAGTATACAGACAAGCCCATCGGAACCGATATGATGCCGGTTTATCAGTTTGATATTCAGGGTATAAACAACCACATGGACGTATCACAGTTCAACCACTACTCGGGTCCCATTCACGGACAGGCATGGTTTGATACATACAGAAGCGCATGTGACAAATTTTGGGTAACAGAGACCTCTACCAGCTGGCCCGGAGCCAACACACCCTTAGGTCCTCGCGGAAAGGGATTCTGCAGAGCGAACACTCTTTCAAGCTTTATGCTTGGCGGTGAAATGGTATCCTATTGGCTCTACCGCTCACATAAGGGCGGACACGAGATGGGTCACGGATGCGTGATTGATGCTTGGGGGCGCGATACACACACGAGCGATGAAGTTCGTGCAATTGCAAAGGATCTTGACGCGCTCCGTCCTATGATAACGGGCACAAAGATAAAAAAGAGCGGAATCGCAATAACCCATTCTCACAGCTCATACGTTATGTCGAGATATGCACCGCAGACATCGATGGGTGTTGAGGGCTATGATTACAGAGACGATATGCCCCGAACAGCTTATGAGCCGTTACGCGAAAGACAGTATCGCCCCGATATGATCTCTATGTATCACGATCTGACTCCGTACAAGCTTCTTATTACATACCGCTCATACACTCTTGATGAAGGCGGATTCCTTGATCGCATATTGCCTTGGGTTGAGAATGGCGGAACATGGGTCGTTGGTCCTCTCACAGATGTATATACCAAGGATTGCTCAAAGCACAGAAACGCGCCGTTCGGACATCTTGAGGATTGGGCGGATATTACAAGAAAGTTCTATATGCCCGGACCTAACACCTGGGAATGGTCAAACACCAATCGTCCCTGTACCCCGATTACTCTCAAAGATGGAACAACACTCAACACAAAGAGGCTCATTTACGACGCATTCGTTCCCGGCAAGAGTGCGAAGGCTCTCGGAACATACGCTGCGGGCGGTGACGAATACCTTGAGGGATACGCTGCTATCACCGAAACGAAGGTTGGCAAGGGTCGCATCATTATGATGGGCGCGGCACTCGACAACGAGGGCTTTGCAAAATTCGTAGGCTCTCTTGCCGCTGAGCTTGGTATCGAGCCTATCACGGAGGCACCCAAGAACGTTGTTACCTCTATGCTTGAAGGAGAATACGGAACCGTATTCTGCGCTATTGAGGGAAACGAGAAGGAAGCAACTGTTAAGATTCCCTTTGACTCCACCGATATTCTCACCGGAAGAAAATACGCTGAGGGTGAGACGGTAAACATGGCAAAATACGATTGCATTTTTGCAAAAAAGGACTAAAACGGAGGCTTTTTATGGCAACAGTATCGAATGTAACATGTACATACAATGATGAGCTTTTTGTCGCTTTCGGAGGCACGGAATATCCATCTGACGCTGAGCTTATAAATTTCAAGCTCTACAACGACGATTACACCGTTGAAATAAACGGTAAAGAGTATAAAACGCGCGATTGCCGAGTGTCCGCAATGCCCTTTAACAGACCTTGGCCCGGTCATCAGAGAGAGTTTGATCAGAGCGAGAGTGCGGCGTTTATCTCAATTTACTCAAACGAGGCGGTCACTCTACGCGTGAGGTATAAGAGGGGATTTGATAACCCCATCGTCCGCCCGTCCTCAAAGGGCGTAAAGGTCAAAATGGACGGCGACGTAGCAGAATTTACTCTCACCGAGCATAAGGGCTACGTTCTTGAAAGCGCAGGAGAGCACCACGCGCTCCATATCTTCTACGAAGCTCCCAAAGCCTACGACACAGAGAACGCAACCCACTATTTTGGAGAGGGAATACACTTTCCGGGAACAATTACCCTCCGCGATAACGATAGCGTGTATATTGACAAAAACGCGGTTGTGTTCGGCTCACTTTATTCCGAGGGCGGTGAGAATATCCGCATATACGGAGGCGGTACGATAGATAACTCCACAGAGGAAAGAATAGTGGAAAATTGCTACGAGCCTTATGCCAAGGGAACTCTCCGTCTTTATAATTGCAAGAACGTATCTATCGAGGACATCATCCTTACAAATTCTTGCACATGGATACTCTCCCTCTTTGATTGCGACAGCGTGAACATCGACAACGTAAAATTGGTCGGACATTGGAGATACAATACCGATGGAATTGACATTTCGAACACGAGCAACGTAACTATCAAAAACAGCTTTATCCGTTCCTTTGACGATACAATTACGATAAAGGCGCTATATGCTTATCCTCACCCCATTGAAAACATCCACGTTGAAAATTGCGTAATGTGGTGCGGCTGGGGAATGAATTGTGAAATAGGTGTTGAGAGCGACGCGCCCGAATACCGAAATATCAGCTTTAAGGGATGCGATCTTATCAGAAGCAGTAACGTTGCGATCGATATACAGAACGGACGCGATTGCCTTATCCACGATATAACGTTTGAGGATATAAACGTAGAAATACAGAACGATTGTATGTGTCCCGTGCTCCAGAAGACCGCGGATCAGAAATACGAGCCTACTGTAAAAACTGCACTCCCGAATATTATTTCTATAATTAATCGCAATTTCCCCATCCGTCAGAAAACACGCGATAAGGTCGTTAGAGCGGCTTGTGATAAGGTTGGTCTCGTATGCGATATCCTCTATAAGAATATCAACGTATATTTGGATAGCGACGTCGAGCAAAAGCCGATGATCAGCATCGTTTCGCTTGATGCAGACAGACCGTACGAAAATATAGTTATAGACGGACTTTACATAAACGGAGAGAAGCAGACCGACTTTGATCGTATTGATCTCCGTGTAGAGAATTGCTCTCCCATAATCCTCAAATAAAATCGAATTTTTATCTACCATCCCCCTTTTCCTGAGGAGAAGGGGGATAATTTATTTCTGAAAAACGAAAAAAGTATTGACAAATAGAATTTTGTGTGATACAATAAGTGCAACCGATAGCACTAAGGAGGAGGGGCGATAGTGGAAGTAACGATTTATACGCTTGCCAAAGAATTGAATATGACACCGTCAATGGTGAGCCGCGCCTTTAATCCTAATGCGAAGATAAACGAAGATAAGCGTCGAATAGTTTTGAAGGCGGCAGAGAAGTACAATTTTTCACCGAATAAGTTTGCTTCCAGACTGTCGATGAAATCCGTACATATCGGCGTGTTGCTCAACTCTAAAAATCCATTCATTTACGAAAAGATGATTGCAGGAGTCAAGGATGCACACGCTGAGTTAAAGGACTATAAGATTCAGTATGATATCACTCACTTGAACCCGCTTGAAAGCACCGATTCAGATATTCGTAAAGCACTCGAACGGTACAAAAGCTATGACGGCGTTATCGTAACCGGAATGAGTGCAGAGCGCTACACAGAGCTTATCAACGAGCTCTACGAAGCCAATCCCAACGTAGTTCAGGTGCAAGCGATCAACCAAGAAGCAAAATATCTGTTTGCATCAAAGCACGATGAAACGCTTGCATCAAATCTCGCAGCGGAATTTTTACATAATTGCCTTAAAAGATCCGAAAGAAAAAATATTCTTTTGTTTACGGGAGATATGAGGAGTGCGCTCCATGTAAGTGCGTCTGATGCGTTTCAAGGCTCGTGCGATGCGTTGGGACTCAATCTTTTGTCAGCGGTTGATATGAAGGATAGCGAGGAATATTTGGCGAGCATACTTGATGAAACCTTTGCTCGCTACGGCAACCAAATCGACGGAATATATATCACCAGCGGAGTTTCGGTTGCATTGTGCCAATATCTTGAGAAAAACGGTTACGATATTCCTTTCGTTGCATTTGATACCCATGAGGACATTAAGTCCTATATGAAAAAGGACATCATCTCCGCAACCATAGCGCAGAACGTAGGCAATCAGATGAAAATGGCATTTGAATTGCTTGCAAAATATTTGATCACGGGTAATGAATGCCCCAAGATCGCTTATACAGACATTCAGTTGGTGCTAAAGAGCAATATGCATCAATTCGATTAAAGGTAATGCTGAAATATATTGTTTCGGTATTACCTAAATTTTGAGAACGAGTGCAACCGATTGCACCGCGAGGTAACTATGATCCCCTTTCAAATTTTTCTTTCCATATCGTCCATGATTCTTCAAAATTGCTTACTTAACAACGTATGCAAAAAAGACCTGAGAACATCGGACCACGTTTACCGTTTTAATACTCTTATATACGTTGCATGTATCGTCCTTTTTGGAATCGTTGCAATAAGCGGCGGTATTTCGTGGTTTACAGTAGGATTGGGACTTTTATTTGGAGTTATCACGGCATTCAGTAATTACTATAAAATGCTCTCACTTGCAAGCGGTCCAATGCACATCACGTTACTGATCACGACATCCTCTATGATCATCCCCACAATGTCGGGAATATTTTTTGGCGAACAGTTCAGCATTGCCAAGCTTTGCATTGTGTTCGTGCTGCTGTTTTTTATCTATCTCTCGCTCGAAAAGAAGGGTGATACAAAAATCAATAAACGTTGGTTGATCTTCTGCACGCTCGCGTTTGTTTGCCAGGGAAGCATAGGTGTTTTACAGAAGATACATCAAAGCTCCGTGCATAAAGGTGAAACCGGAAGCTTTTTGCTCATTGCGTTTATCTGTTCTCTTATTTACAGCTGCATCCGCGCAAAAAAAGGCTTCAAGGAATTAAAATTCACCAAGAAGCACGTTATAATTGCTCTTATTTGCGGACTTTGTACGTTTGGCATGAATTTTGTGAACTTGAAACTTTCGGGACTTCTCCCAAGCCAACTCTTCTTCCCAATTGTTAACGGAAGTGCCATCGTTTTAAGCTCGATAATGTCGGTATTGCTATTTAAAGAAAAGCTATCAAAAAAGCAGATCGTG
The DNA here is from genome assembly GCA_045647965.1 of Eubacteriales bacterium. Classification (GTDB taxonomy): domain Bacteria; phylum Bacillota; class Clostridia; order Oscillospirales; family CAG-272; genus UMGS1696. The sequence goes on from JAZRNC010000087.1 coordinate 6,256, forward strand.
GGCTTGTGTGGCGGTATAGTATCGCTCATTGCTATCTGCCTTGTCAAATAAGGAGAACGTGCAATGATACAAACAGTAACAGGGAAGATAAAAAAAGAAGAAATAGGTACGGTGCTTATGCACGAGCATGTTTCGTGCTCGTCGCTATCATTTGAAAGAGCATTCGGACAAAGGTGGCTTGATAAAACACGGCTTGAATCTCTTGCGGCAGAAGCGATAAAGCAAGCAGGGGAAAAGTACCGACTCGGGCTGATGGTCGATGGAACGCCTATCGATCTTGGCAGAGATGCAATACTGCTTAAAAGAGTTTCGGAGATATCGGGAGTGAAAATAGTTGCATCCACCGGATTTTACTATCTTGAAAGCATAGAGGCTATGAATAATTCTCCCAAAGAATTAGCTTGCCTGCTGATCGAGGAATGCGAAAACGGCATTTTGGATACCGATATCAAGCCGGGTATTCTGAAATGCGCTACGGGAGAGAACGGAATTACCAAAGACAATAAAACGAAATTGTCTGCCGTGGGGATAGTCCAAAATAAAACGGGGCTTCCGTTGTACGTCCACTGTGATCACAGAGAGGATATTGCAGAGCAGCAGTTGAAAATCTTGCTTGAAAGCGGCGCTGATGTTGAAAGGATTATCATTGGTCACTGTGCCATCCGTCCCGATGCGGAGTATTTGGAGAAGATATTGGATAGAGGATGCTATATTTGTATGGATCAGTGCCATTGCGACATCCAGAGACTTCCCAAGGTAGCTTCTGCATTAGTTGATCTCTGCAACAACGGATATGCTGAGAAAATATTGCTATCAAATGATTATTGCATACACAATGATTGCTGCCATAGAAGCAAAAACGGATTTCATTTGGATGCACTTCAGCACGCTGACGGCTTGGGATATATTTTTCATACACTATATCCGCAATTCTTATCAGCCGGCGGTTCGGAAAGTCAATGGAGTATGATGAGCTGCAAAAATCCGATTACAGTATTGGATGTTTGAGGTTATCATCCTGAAAAATCAACTTTGTATATTAAAAATTTGGAATAAAAAACGGAAAGGAAATAATAGCTATGTGCAAAGATCAGCTTCCTATTGCTCCCAAATACATAAAGGATTTTGAACAGCTCGGACTCGGTATGTTCGTGCATTTCGGCCTTTACTCCCAGCTTAAGCAGGGTGAATGGACCATGAACACCAATAAAATTAAAAAAGAGGACTATATGCCACTTAAAGAAACCTTCAATCCTGTGCATATGTCCGAGATAGTAAGCGTCGGCAAGGCGGCAGGATGCAAGTACATTTGCTTGACTACCCGTCACCATGAGGGATTCTCTCTCTACGATACTTGCGGTCTTAACGATTACGACGCAATCCACTCTCCGGCAAAAAGAGATTTAGTTCGTGAGTTTGTTGAGGAATGTCGCAAGGCGGATATAGTTCCGTTCTTCTATCACACCACTCTCGACTGGTATCGCGAGGACTTTAACACAGACTTCAACGGATATCTCGAATATCTCCGCAAGAGCGTTGAGATCCTCTGCACCAACTACGGTGAGATAGGCGGCCTTTGGTTTGATGGAAACTGGAGCAAGCCTCAAGCGGATTGGCAGGAGGACGCACTTTATTCCATGATCCGCCGTCTCCAGCCCAACGCGATGATAATCAATAACACCGGTATACACTTAAGAGGCGCAAAGGGTAACGAGTACATTGACTCTCTTACCTACGAGCGCGGAACTCCCACACCAATTGATCGACGCGGTATGACAAAGTACGTTGCAGGCGAGATGTGTGAGACTCTTAACGATAACTGGGGTGATGCTGACGATATCAACTTCAAGCCCGTGAAGCAGATAATCGAAGAAATTTGTGACTGCCGTAAGATCGGTGCAAATATGCTTCTTAATATCGGACCATCCGGAAACGGAACCGTTCCGAATATGTCGCGTGCTATTATGGAATGCGTTGGCTACTGGATGAACATCTACGGAAAGGCTATATACAACGGACGTCCGTACATTGCCATTGAAGGGCAGAGGGATTTTGTTCTTCGTGATATTAAGGACGGAAAAATCTTCTATGCGTTCAAGTACAATCTTGGAATGGGCGGTGACACAAACGTTGCTCTTGACGGTGGAAACGCAATAATCGCGGAATTCCCCGGATTTGAGGGTGAGGTTGAGTCTGTCAAGTGGATGGACAACTCGCAGGCACTTGATTTTGCAAAGGCAGATGATGTCCTCAAGATCGCTTGCCCCAACTTCCGTTACGGACAGAGCCATTGCGTTCGCGTAGCAGAGATCAAGATCAAATAATTTTAAAATCATATAACGATTTATCACCTTACTTTTCAAACATTAAAAATGGGTAAAAGATGTTTTTGCCAGTGAAAGAGAGGAATTTTTATGCGTAAACGAGTTTTAAGCCTACTTTTGACAGTATGCATGCTGTTGTCGTTAGTGTATGCGCTGTCATTGACGGTTAACGCTGCAGCTGCAACTGTAACCGCAGAAGTCAAGGCGGAGGATAAGGCAGAGGAGAACAAAGATCTTGGCTCCAGCCGCTTTGTGACAGATCGCCAAGTAAGCGTTACGTCAGACCCTATGACCTATTCCGCATGGGCTGCGGAAAACGGTAAAACAGAAAGTATGAACGATGATGCAACCAAAGCTGCATACCGTGAATATTTCTTTACCAAAGGCAAGGTCATTTGGTCGGGCGATTGGATGACCGGTGGCATCAACCGTTCGACCGGTAGATTTGAGCCGATTGCCTATCACGCACAGTTTGCAGGCTCCACTTGGGATACGTGGACGGGAAGCTCTTGGTATTCTACTAAATCAGCCACCGACGCATTCCTTACGCAATATTTGAACGGCGCAACAAACGTTTTGCTGTGGGGAGTAGAAAACGTACCTTTTCACGTTGACTTGCCTACAAAACCCAACTCGGCACGCTTTTCAAAAGCCAACGTAGCATATTTTTCATTCGCTTATACTGTGCCCGCTGATATGGCAGGAACGGTAGAGCTTTCCGTTCTTGACTATGGCTACACGTCAATTAACACCACTACGCGTATGATTATCATGCTCAACGATGAGATCGTATGGCCTAACAACGGTAACAGCGTGAGCGTGAGCGATTCATCTACGTGGAAAACCGACATTCAGAGCATAGCGCATCTGAATGCGGCGTTGGGAGAGCTCTCTCTGGAGGTTGAGACGGGTGATATGATCCACTTCGTGATCACCGACGGAGGCGCTAACACAGTAAAGCTCGATCCTTGTGTTACACGTGTTAAGGAGCCCGCTCCGAAGGCAAGTACTTCAATCTATGATGGAGCACTTGGATTGCCGATAGACGAGAAGGTTTTTGCGGACTATTGCTCAAAGGAGCTTGATCCTAATGCGGAAAGCAGTAAGCGGGCATATAAGGATTACGTCCTCAACTATACAGAAAAGCTTGTTTGGACGGGCGATTGGACCGCAGGCGGCAGTGTTGTAAAGAATGGCGCACTGGTTTATGAGCCTATTACCTATTCTATATACCATTCGGGTAAGGGATGGAGTGACGCAATAAGTAATTCGGGCACCCATTATATGGCAACCAAGAGTACCGTAGAGACTATTCTTAACGAATATCTTAAATCAAGTACCGCAAAGCCCTCACATTGGGGTAAGGATTACGGAATATACGCTCGATATAACAATAACAATCGCATACCGATGGGTCTTTTGAATTCCACAAAGACTACCACTTCATACCAAACGTGGATGTACACCGTACCTTCGGGTGTGAGCGAAATTACACCGTATTTCAGCAGTGATTCCTATTTGTGGGGCGCTACTTCTTCTACCGAGACCTATATTTGTGTAATGAAAAACGGCGTACCAGTATGGCCTGCAGGTGCAACTGTTGACAATACGAGCACTTGGGCAAAGAAGGGTAACGGATATGAGGGCAATGCTCCTACCGCGGCAGAGCTGAACGCCGCTTGGAGCAGTCTGAAGATTTCTGTTACCGAGGGCGATCAGATTGCATTTGCCTATGTTGATAAAGTGTCGGATAAGCTCTGTGGCTATCGCTTTGGCGTTATCGACAACGCTACTAATGCAAAGAATATTTATGATCCGCAAATCGCATCATATTCTGTCGGTGATGTACCGCTCTCCTATGCAGAGTTCTGCGCGGCAAACAGCCCCGCTCGCGCACCCGGTGCGGCATACACACAGAATGCTGACTTCCTGTACTCCTATATTTTGGCAGAAACAGCAGTTTCTCAGCAGGGCGACTGGAATATAGGTCAGCTTGCATCATCTGATGATTTCCGTCCGCTTGCAAACTTGATCGTTATAAACGGCAAGAGCGCCATAGACGGTTATGGAATGGGTAGCACCATATATGCAACCACCGACGCGGGCATGCGCAACATGCTGGATGCTTACTTGTCGGGTGAAACCGTTTATCTGAGTATGCTGACGGATGACGAGGTGTTCTGTCTTGCACCCAACGGTAAATATGCCGCCTATGTTGTCGGCAACTCGGATGATACCGTGACAGCATATCGCTATACCATGATGCAGAACGGACGCGTGCATCTATCTCTTAACGATGCTTCAGCATTTGATAACGGCAACACCTATGTATGTGTAACGAAGAACGGTGAGGTCATTTGGCCTAACAACGCATCCTTCGACGATAAGAGCACCTGGGCAACTTTGACCGCAAGCAACATGTCAGAGATAAATAGTTCGCTTGCTTCTGCAACACCTTATCTTCAGAAGGGTGACAATATTGATTTCTGTCTTGCTACCGACTCGACTGTCGCAGGCGACGATGCATTCTTGATGCCGTGTGTCAAGATTGGCGTTGGTGAACTTCCGCTTGGAGCAACACTTGACGAAAGATATTCCGGCGTGCAGGTATCCACCTCGGGCAGAGTGAGCCTTAAGTTCTATTATTCAACTTTCGGCAATGCAGATGCATTCGTTGCAGAGATCATCAACCCCGTTTCGGGTGATGTCAAAACGATCAATTACCCTATATCAGACCTTACCAAAACAGCAGACGGATATTGCGTGAGCGTTCCTCTCGCTCCTTCTCAGATGACCTACAACGTTAAGGTGTATGCCGTCAAGGGCGAGGACAAGAGCACCGCAATGGAATACTCTGTTGCAAAATATGCACAAGAGGTACTGGGTAGCAGTAAGTATTCGGATAGCCACGATGCAATGCGCGCACTTCTTAACTGGGGTGCAATGGCACAGGTTAGATTCAATGAAGCTACGGATGTGCTTGCTAATACGGATGTATATGCAATGGGAACTAACCCCATAAACGGTGTATCCTCAATCGCATATAGTAAGGGAACAGTTACAAACGGCACAACAATTACCGGTGCAACAATGAATCTTAATCTGAAGCCCGACAACATTGAGGCATTATTCTACGTAAACTATACAGGAAACGGAACTCTCACCGCTACGGTGTCCAAAAATGGAGAGACACCCGTTTCGACCTCTGTGATGAGATCGGGAAATAGATGGGTTGTAAAGATTTCAAATGTTCCTGCAAATCTTTTCAATACTCCTTATACTGTTACCATAACCGACGGTACAGACACTTTTGTCGCTACGAAGACCATAGTTGA
>JAZRNC010000088.1:0-2690 GCA_045647965.1 Eubacteriales bacterium
ACACCGTAGTCGATAACAAGAGTTGTTATCTTACTGGCATTTGCATCCGAAAGGATAGGAGAATAGATAGCCGCCTGCTTATAAAGACCGTTGGTTGCACCGTCGCCATTTTTCATTGTTGCGGCATCAACCGTGCCCTTAAAGGTTCCCCAACCTGTTCCCGGCTCGAAATAGTTAGGACTGAAGGGTGCTGCTGCAGTATACTGTGCATGGTCAATTATACGAGGAAGAACAGCATCGCCCGTAGCCTCGGGATCCTTGCGGTAAACAGCCACGAGATCATTGCCATCACACAGAAGCGACCAAACGATGTTAGTGGAGCTATTGTCGGCTTCAAGAGAGTGTCCGCCGCCATCCCACGGAACATTTCCTGAAGAATCCTTATAAAGAATCCATGCGTGAAGATCGAGATTCAAATATGTAAAGTCGTTCTCTGCATCAAGAGTGTACTGCACATCAAGATTAAGGCCATCTGCAAACGCCTTCTCCTCACCCGCCTTGACCGTAAACGCACCATTCGAGAGAATATCCCAAAGGTCAACACCCGTGTTAAAGTTTTGGGAGTTTACGATACCGCTTCTAAATGCAAAAACGGTTGCATCGTAGAGAGAATGAGCAGTCTTGCCTGTTCTCTCGGAAGTATAAGTAGTATAAGTAATCGATCCATCGGACCATTCGGCGTATGCGTAAGTGTAAATCCGGGCCGTGGACTTATCGGCGGAAATATCCGTGATAGCCACAGCGAACGTTCTGTCACCCGTGTTTTTATCAATGCTTATATAGGGTCCCTTCGCCGCAGATGCCTTTGCAATCTTTGGATTTTCATTAGCAAAGCCCGCCGCAAGTACAGCATTAACATTGCCTTCGTAAATTGTTTCAAGCGTTTTTTCCGAGAACACAATTACACCGAAGTCCTCGAGATCCAAACATTCTCTCCTTTCGACCACGTCGACAATCTCGCCCAAAAGTGTAAATTCCGCACGAAGTGCAGGACCTTTATTTTTAGCCTTCGTGTCGTCGATACGAATAGAATAACCGCCTGCTGTGATAGCGCTCTTGGTTGCGGATTCGGGTTCTACGGGAGCCGTGCTTACAACCGTCACATTCGTAATTCCGACCTTTTTGAGCGCAGCCTCCATATTCGCCTTATCCTGTTTAGAATAAACCTCAATAGTCAGATCGGAAATCCCCGCAAAGGCATTGGCATTTTCAATGTAAAGATCAGCCGAAACAGCGCCCTTTACTCGGATAAGCTTAAGAGACGTGCACCAACCGAACGCATCGGCCTCAATATATCTGAGAGTTACGCTTGCGGGGATCTCAACCTCCTCAAGCTTTGATGCACCGTATGCAAACTTATACGGAATGATACCGGAATACTCGCCGCCGAACCGGTCTTCCGCCGCCTTTATCGAAACAGCTGTCCATTCGGGAGAAATTGCCCAGAAAGTAGTATAACCCGTTTCGCCCGTTGTCTTGTTTTTAAGAACCGTACAAAGCTTGCCCGCCGCAATTTCCTTATTATAATTGGAATTTGGGTTTTGTTCGGTTCCGGGGTTACAGTCAATATAGCCCTCTGAAACAGCGATTACATTATAGGAAAGATTCGGATTGCTCAGTTCCTGCTTTGCGGGAAGAATAACCTTCCTTGCAGAGGTTTTGAATACTGCGGCATCAAAGAACAACAGAGTATGTGTTCCGTTATATGTGGTAGTCTTGGGAGTGAAGTACTCAAATCCGCGAAGATCAATAACGCCTTCCTCGCCGCGTGTAATTGTATACTCTCCGTTTTCCTTGTTCCAATCTCCCCAATAGAGGGTTTCAAGAGAAGCAAGCTCGTAGAATATACCCGTACCGGGCTGTGTTCCGCTCCATTCGTCGAGCTGTGACTCAACCTTAAAGGTCTTTGCCTTCGTGAGCCTAAAGAATACGTATCCGGGGTTGTTCAGATGTGTGACGTTTCGCATTTCGATTGCGGTAACCTTGTCAGCATTGAGCTGCGCCCAGTTTGCGAAATACTCTGCTTTATCGTTTTCACCGTAATTACCCGTAATGGAATTACCGCTTACGCTCTCAACGACCACCGTTCCGGTGGACTCATTGAAATACGCGTTAAAGGTGCCGTTTCCCTTGGTAAGGTCTCCTTCGCTTGTATAAGCTCCATCACTATCCCTATCTACAGACTTAACTCCCGCCACTTGCTCCCATCCGGGAGCGTTAATGTCGGCATATGCGGAGTTTGAGCCTCCGGGGAAGGTTCCCGTTTCCTCGTCCCAGCTGATATATGCGGATGTGCTTACCGCCAAAGCAGTTATCATCACCGCTACAAGTGCTATCAGAACGAGTATCTTTAATATGTTTTTCATATCCGTTCTCCTTTTCAAAAGAATTATATAGTCATTCTTCTTGATTTTACCATTTGAATATCTGTTCGTCAATGCACAAAACAAAAATGCAAATTTGCACAAAACAAAGAAAACTTTCACAAAAAATAAAACACTATGACCCGGTCAGTTTTTTTCAACCTTGATTACACAAGCATCAAACGGCGCGATTTTTTTGCCGTCACCATAATAAATCTTTTTAACGGAATATCCTTGATCTATTTCCAACAAAAAATCCTTTTCATCGGCATAATGGTTCAGCACAACGACAAAACCGCCGGCAGAAGCAGGGTGATATGTCATAAT
>JAZRNC010000089.1:0-5709 GCA_045647965.1 Eubacteriales bacterium
AGCAACGAGACTAGGTGCCGGTTTTCTGAATGCCGCACGCGAACTTCCGCTGTCTTCATTTACGATCAACGAGAGGGGACTTTGTCTTTACGTTGATTTCAAAGAGATGACGTGGAGATACGGCAGCGCATTCGGAAAAGAATTATTTAACTATGCCTATATTGATAGCCTTATCGAGAAATATCCGGAGGATGAATCCGAACTTTTATATATAAAAGACGTAATGAAACAGTATGACGATGGGGATTACGTAATGTCGCCTGAGCTTGCTGCTCATAAGCAAGAGGGACATCTGTGGGGCGGTGGATGGATGGGACATGCGAATCCCGATTTTGCGGGACTTGCGACACACGGAAGCAAGTATTACCGCGCACATATCGAAGAATACCGTCAGAAAAATCCCGGAAACGACGAGTTTTACGATGGGCTTACGTATACTCTCGAAGCAATGGAAGTCATTTGTCATCGATACTCCGAAAAAGCGGAGGAAATGCTTCGTGAATGCACGGATGAGGCGATGCGAGTAAAACTCGAGAGAATTGTGAAAACGTTCGATCACGCGCCGGAGGAACCGTGCCGCGATTTTGCCGAAGCGTGCATCGTATTTATGATCTCGTATTTGTTTGACGGTAACGATTCGCCCGGACATTTTGACCAGTATATGTATCCGTTCTGGGAAAAAACGGACGAAGTTCTCAGACAGGAGTATCTCGATGCCGTATGGGACTTTTTTGCCCACAACCGTACGTGGAACATTTGTATTTCCGGTTCGGACGAAAATGGAAACGACCTGACGAACTCTCTGTCGTACGCTATTCTTGAAGAGGCTACGAAAGCAAAGAGTGATGCACCGAACCTGACTCTCCGTTGGCACAAGGGAACACCGAAGAAACTGATGGAAGCAGCATACCGCTGTATTGCAACGGGATGCGGAATCCCGGCACTTTACAACGACGAGGTCGTTGTTCCGGCACTTGAAGCCCTCGGTATTCCGAAGTCCGATGCGCACGAGTACGTTATGAACGGTTGTAACCAGATCGATATTCAGTCAAAGAGCCATATGGGACTTGAGGACGGGGAAGTGTGCATTGCAAAAGCGGTAGAGCTTGCGCTTCATAACGGTATTTCGGGGCGTACGGGAGTAGAACTCGGGCCGCGCACAGGAGAACCGGAGTCATTCAAGACGTTTGAAGATTTTTACAGTGCATATTTGATTCAGATGCAGCATCTTGCAAACGTTGCGACGGATATGTCGAATTTTGTGCAGAAATCAAGAGCCGAAAAGCATCCGAACCCCTACCGTTCGATCTTTATTGAAGGATGTATCGAAAAGGCGCGTGATTACAAGAACGGAGGTCCTCTCTACGGACACGGTCAGATGTTGCTGGAAGGAATCGCGGAAGCGGCGGACTCTCTTGCGGCAATAAAGAAGTACGTTTATGAGGAAAAGAAATATACTCTTCGCGAAATTGCGGATATGACTATGAAGAATTTCGAAGGATACGAAGAAGATTTTCTGTTCCTGAAAAACAGCGAGCTGAGATTCGGAAACAATATTGAATACGTGGATAAGATTGCGGCGGATATCGTCAACCATATGAACCGTTACCTCAGAACCTTGAAGACGTTCCGCGGCGGATATTATTCGGGAGGATGTTCTCCTTTCACTCGTGCTCCCCGTCACGGAATGTCTCTTGGTGCGCTTCCGTGCGGAAGAAAAACGGCAGATCCTCTCCTTGCTGATTCGATCGGAGCGACTCCCGGACGCGATGTAAAAGGACCGACAGCACTTCTGAATTCCTGCCTTGCCTTTGACCATACTCTCCCTGCAAGCGGGTTTATTCTCAACCTTAAGTTTGACAAGAAAATATTCTGCGCAGAAGCCGGTATGGAGGCGTTCCTCGCTCTGTGGGAGACGTATTTCAAGAACGGCGGTCAGCAGCTGCAGATCGGCGTTGTGTCGGCTGAGGATCTTATCAATGCACAAAAAGAGCCTGAGAAATACGGAAACCTCGTCGTGCGCGTAGGCGGCTACAGCGACCATTTTGTAAAATTATCCAAAGAACTTCAGGAGAACGTCATCGCACGAACAATGTATTGATAATTTTTTTCGAAAGGTATAATTATGTATAATTTTACAACAAAGCTCGCCCCGTTTTCAAGAGGCTTTCTAAGCTGTGATAGCGACAGCAAGATCAAAAAAATGGCTGCAGGTTTTCTTGAGTCTGCGAAGTGCTTTTTCCCAGTTACATATTGGATAGATTCTCACGGAATGTGCTTATCATGCAAGAACCATGGAGAGATTACGGTAAGCGGCATAGGGAATAAGAATTTTAAAATGGATGCGATAGATGCCATGATTGCAGAGCATCCCGAGGCAAAAGAGGATCTTTTGTATATCAAAGAGCATATGCCAAAATGGGCAAATCATTTTGGTGAATATGAAGAAGCATTATCGGAAGAACAGCGTCTTCAATTAAAAGAAGGCTATTTCGGAATGGGGGGAATTGGACACGCTAACCCCGATTATGCAGGAATAGCACTTCACGGTACGAATTATTACCGTGAAAAAGTAAAAAAATATAGAGAGATCAATAAGGGAAAAGATGATTTCTACGATGCTATTGACCTTATGATGGACGCTTATGATAAAATGGGCGAAAATTATGGGTTGAAAGCAGCGGAAATGCTGAAAACCTGCACGGATGATGTCATGCGCTCAAAGCTTGAGAGAATTGTAAAAACATTCGATCATGCACCAAAGGAGCCGTGCCGTGACTTTGCAGAGGGATGTATCGTATTCAGTTACGTTTTTTCCATTGAGGGAAGCGATTCACCCGGACATTTTGACCAGTATATGTACCCTCTGTGGGAAAAGACACCGGAGGATCTTCGACTTGAATACCTTGATGCGATTTGGCATCATTTTTCAGGCGGCTGCTGGAATTTGTGTGTTTCAGGATCGGATGAAAACGGCAACGATTTGACGAATTCTTTGTCATATGCGATTCTTGACTGTGCTTACCGATTTAAGAAAAACAAACCGAATTTAACTCTCCGTAGGCATAAAGGGACTCCGAAAGAACTAATGGAAGCGGCTTATAAGAGTCTCGCAACGGGTTGTGGGTTACCATCCATTTATAATGACGAGGTTGTCGTTCCGGCTCTGATGAGCTTGGGAATTACGAAAAAAGATGCGCATGAATATGTAATGAACGGCTGCAATCAGATCGACATACAGTCGAAGAGCCACATGGGGTTAGAGGATGCGCAGGTGAGTCTTGCAAAAGCCGTAGAGTTCGCGCTACATAACGGTGTTTCGGGAACTACAGGTAATTTGCTCGGTCCACGTACAGGAGAAGCAGAATCCTTTGCAACATTTGATGATTTCTATGGTGCAGTTCTGATCCAGGTCCAGTATATAATCGATATGGTGACCGATATTTCGAATTTGTCTCAGAAGATTTTTGCATCAAGTGCGCCAAACCCAATGCGATCTGCTCTTATTGAAGGCTGCATTGAAAAAGGACTCGACTACAAAAACGGAGGCCCTATTTACGGTCACGGTCAGATTCTGTGGCAGGCGATTGCGGAAACTGCAGATTCACTTGCTGCTATAAAAAAATACGTGTTCGAGGAAAAAAGGTACACGCTCCGAGAAGTTGCGGATATGACGATGAATGATTTTGAGGGGAATGAAGAAGCTCGTCTGTTCTTTAAAAACAGTCCTCTCAAGTTCGGTAACAATATAGCATTTGTTGATGATATTGCTGCTGCCATTGTAAATTACGTCAATCGTTACCTTCGCACAATAAAAACCTTCCGCGGCGGATATTTTTCCGGAGGATGCTCTCCGTTTATTGGGGCGCCGGGAATTGCTCGTGCACTGGGAGCTCTGCCATGTGGAAGAAGAAAAAGAGAGCCAATGCTTGCAGATTCGATCGGTGCAACTCCGGGATATGACGTGAATGGTCCAACCGCACTTCTCGCATCATGCTTGAAATTTGACCACACACTCCCTGGAAGCGGATTTATTCTCAATTTGAAGTTTGATAAATCCATGTTCAACAGCGACATGGGACATGATGCGTTTATGTCGCTTTTGGAGACGTACTTCAATAACGGAGGTCAGCAGCTACAAATCAGCGTTGTATCAGCAGAAGAGCTAATTGATGCACAGGAAAATCCCGAAAAATACGGTAATCTCATAGTGCGCGTTGGCGGGTATAGTGATTATTTTGTAAAATTATCAAAAGATCTTCAGGAGAACGTCATCGCGCGAACAATGTATTGATTGCTTTACGCATAGTGGTTTTGCAGTGGAATTGAACATATAGGAAAGAAGGAAATTACGATGAAGATTGAATTGCTTGGCACTCCGCAAGTCATTATGGACAATCCCGGTAGCCTGCACAATTATTTTGCTTGACCGACTGTTGCGCGTCTGTGTGATGGGCGTATTGCCGTTGCTTCGTCCGGTTACCGCCTGGGTCATATTTGTCCTTTTGGAAAAGCGGTTATGGCTTATTCCAGTGATGAAGGCAAAACCTACACGCGTCCCATGGCGATTATCGATACAGTGCTCGATGATCGTGATGCCGGTTTGTGCACGTTTGGCGAGTCCGGACTGATTCTGACTTCGTTTAATAATCCGGTAGAATTTCAGCGGGAACGCGGTCGTGGTAAAGCATATCGTGATGCCTATCTTGATCTCGTAAAGCCGGAACAAGAAGCGGCGGCGCTTGGTGCCACTTTCCGTGTCAGCTTTGATAATGGCACAACGTGGGGACCGCTATATCGTTCGCCCATTACCTCCCCCCATGGTCCGACAGTATTGCAAGATGGTACTATGCTTTGGGTGGGACGTGTTTTCAACTTCAGTCCGGATCCTGAATGTGTGAAGGCATATGCTGTTGATCCTGTTACCGGTGAAATGACCTACCGTGGTACAATCGAGAATATTCGCGTAGGAGATAGTGATCTGCTCTCCTGCGAACCGTATGCGTTACAGATGCCCGATGGGCGCATCGTCTGCCAGATTCGCGTGCAGGGAACCGCGTCCGATCAGAAGTTCTTCACCATCTATCAGTGTGAATCGGTTGACGGCGGTTTTACTTGGTCGACGCCGATTCCTGTCCTCGAGCAGGAGGAGGGGGCACCTCCGCATCTGCTCCGTCTCAGCAGTGGCGTGACCATTTCGACCTATGCGCGACGTAAGGATAATTATGGCATCCGTGTGATGATCAGCCACGACGACTGCCGTAGTTGGGAGACCGAGTTTGTACTGGCAAGCCATGATTCGACTCCCGATTTGGGTTATCCCGCTACCGTTGAGTTGGCAGATGGCAGCCTGCTGACCGTCTATTATGCACACGTCGACGAGGGAGAACCGGCTGTGATTCTGCAGCAGAAATGGCGTATTGTCGAATAAAAACGAACGGATACCCCTGACATAAATCAAAAAAGAACCGTCTTTCTTGGAATACGGTTCTTTTTCTGTCAACGGGGGCTTTTTATTTTGAAACAAAAAAAATAAAGACATCCTACGATGCCTTTATTTCCTCTCGGAGAAGGAGAGATTTGAACTCTCGCGCCGGTAACCCGACCTACACCCTTAGCAGGGGCGCCTCTTCGGCCAACTTGAGTACTTCTCCGTACATATAGTGCCATCTGCCAAAATAGACGACACCAAGTAAATATTAAAAAACG
>JAZRNC010000090.1:0-27075 GCA_045647965.1 Eubacteriales bacterium
CACAAGAATGATCGCAAAACAAACGATAAGCGAAACAAATTTGGACAAGAAGTGATCTTTTGTCTGAACAGAAATCGTTTTCAAACGATTTTTCAATACACGGCCTGCCGTTGCCATTGAACAACCGGCATGAATGGCAAGGGTATCGTACGCAGAATTTCTACAAAGCATCAACGCATATTCCGAACGTGGGAGACGAAATAGCGTAAGGGTTCGGTAATCGCAAAGAACTTCCACATCTTCCCGAAGCATTCTGCGAACAATCCATATAAGGGGATTGATCCAAAACAAGCTTGCCACAATGGAAGAAAACAGAATCAGCGCGTTGTCCTTATGCTTATAATGGTTGAGCTCATGAGCAAAGACCATTGCTGCTTCGTTCTCATCCATACCATCGCGGTACACAATCTGCGGATTGATGCAGCCAACCAACATAGAAGAAAGTCCACAGCGAAGAAGTGGTATTTTTTCATCGGGAATCTCAAGTTTTTTTGCCGTTTTACGGTATACAGCATAAATCTTCACATCATCACATGGAATCGACGTAAGAATCGCTCTTCGCTTTGCCCGTTCGTATAGGCTGATTACCGTGAATAATGTTATGCCAGCACCAACTGCGTATATGATAAGGATGACACGATTCAAATGTGTAATAAATGTTTCGTTATTGTATTTCTCAACGTCAAGTTTTTCTACAAGGTAACTACCGGGCGTCAACGACATATATTGCGGTATGCTGGACTCACTCGTTTCGGCATTGTTTGAGAGTTCCTTGTCATCCAAATACGGAATATCGTAAAAATACTGACTCGATTCCTGCAAAACAAGCCGTTCAGCATATTGATCCTGCATATCGTTTTGAATGGTATACATAAGATCTCTGCCGACCGGCACAAAATTATATACAGATAATTGACTTTCGGGAAAAATAGGACAAATTAACCTTGCAAGCAACACGATCCACATCACCACCCCAATATGAGGGGGAATACGGCACTTGAAAATACTCTTAACAGCAATAATCAAAAGAGCCGCAATTGACGAAAATAGGGTCACCTGCATAATCAGTAACACCAAAAATTCCGGCATAATAACTCCAGGCTGAACAATCAGTCGTCTATGTTATTTAAAATGTTAATAATGTCTTTCTTTTCTTTTTCGCTAAGCTTGCCGCCCTTAACGAGCGATGCCATAAGATTGTATGCAGAGTTATCAAACACTCTCTGAATGAACGAATCCACTTCGCACTTTACACATTCGCACTTCGAGGTTTTCGGTTTGTACTTATAAACGCCGGTAGTCTTGTCGATTTCTACCGCATTCTTTTCGGATAAACGAATAATCAGGGTACGAATCGTGGTATTGCTCCATCCCGTCGATTCCGTGAGTTCCTGTACAATTTCACCAAGTGTCATACCGTGTTCGTTGTTTGCACAACCATCCCACAACACTTTCATAATACTCCACTCTGCCTCTGAAATCTTTACGGTTTTTCTTCTGCCTCTCATTATATTACTCCTTTTATCGCATAAAATAAATGCACAATATACATAATTATTATACACACTTTCTTGGTAATTGTCAATATATTTTTACATATATTTATACAGTTTGCACATTATGTACAATTTTCTCTTTCAAAATACGACAAAAAAACGAATTACATAAAGCAATCCGTCTTTTTTCGCTTAATAATTATTTTACTTCAGCATTTCCTGACCGCCGGTTACGGGGAGAGCCTGACCGGTTTCATATTTCTGATCGATGATATAGAGAACCGCTTTAGCGAGGTCTTCGATGCGGCAGCCGCGTCCGAGCGGAACCTTCGATTCGTAGAATTTACGAACGTCAGCCACAGTTTTTGCACCCGGAACTTTTCCCGCATTGAGATACTGAACGAACAATCCCTTTTCGGGGTCGGACCACAGCGGACCGTCAAGGAAGTTACCGGGACATACGGCGTTGACCTTAATTCCATACGGTGCAAGTTCCATCGCAAAAGACTGCGTGAGACCGATACCACCAAACTTACTTCCGGCGTAAGCAAAATTCTTATTAGAGCCTGCCAGACCGGACTTCGAGTTAATTTCAATGATATCCGTGAGATAATCCTCTGCAACGGACTGCTGAATCTTCATAACAGCCGACGCATATTTCGCGCAAAGGAAGTATGCGGTATAGTTTACAGCTGTAACAAGTTCAAAATTCTGTTTCGTCATCTCTTCGAGAGAACCGGCGCGAACGATACCGGCATTGTTAACAAATACGTCAAGACCACCGAATGTAAGAACCGTTTTTTCAACCATCAAACGAACGCTGTCTTCATCCGAAACATTGACTCCAACAGCAAGTGTGGGAACGCCGCACTCTTCTTCGATCTCTGCCGCCGTCTTGGAAGCACCATCAAGATTCATATCGGCAATCACAACAGAAGCACCTGCATTTGCCAGATAACGAGCAATTCCCGCACCAAATCCCTGCGCGCTTCCCGTAACGATCGCAATCTTACCGTCAAGAATTTTGTTGGAAGAGGAAGAAAGGCTGACCTTCGCACGGTAACTTTCCACTTCCCAGTTGATAATGAATTCCGCCTTATCGGGAGCCATATGACGAACGCCGCCGTAATTTTCAGCAAGAACGGTAATCGTCATACAATCTGTCCATACGTCACGCGCAGTCTTTGCTTCCTTCATATTGGAACCAATCGTGAACATACCGATTCCCTTTACAAATACAACTTTGGGCATAAAACCACGGCGATCTACGAACGCATCAAACGCTGTCGTAACACCCTCAGCAGATGAATCTTCGATAAACAGCGGTTCTGCCTTGCAGTAAACAATGTGGTCGGGACTGAGCGGTTCACGAAGAATTTCAAATTCTTCTGCAGAAGATGCAAAATGCATAATTTCCTTGTTCGCGGTAAATACAACTACGGATTTTCCCTCTTTGCTGTAAAGCATTCGGAGGATGGGAGAAATTTTTGCAGCAGCTGCCGCATCGTAATCACATTCCGAAAAATCGGGATGCTTTTTGAGTTTCGCTTCAATCTTTATCATCACATTGCTAACGAGAGCATCGAGAGCCTCTCCGGATTCTTCCGCAAAGAAGACACCGTGATTCTGTAAGAACACAAGTTTTGCGTCGCATCCCGTCTCTTCTTTGTGATTGAGCATCATTTTACGGCATTTTGCCGCAAGAATATAGCCGGGTTCACATTCATCCACCCAAACAGCATCGGGGAAAAGTGCCTTCATGGCTGCTTCTCCCTGTACAGAACAAGTGAGTGCATTCACCGAGGAAGGATGAACATGGAGCACATATTTCTGCGGGAACAGATCGTGAAGAAGCGTTTCAACGGAAGGACGCTTTGCTTCTTCTCCCGGGCATTTTGCAGCCATAAGATCAGCGAGAGCCTCCGCTTCTCTCTCGGCCTGGTTATCCGAGTAGGTCTTTTCCCATATTGCCGCGAGTTTTTCGCGATCCATTTTTACAAATCCATCTTCCGTTATGGTAGCAAGAGATGTTCCGCTTCCTTTAACGTACAAGATATTTCCGTCTTTACAGGAAGTATTACCTCCGCCCGCAAGAACGAACGAAGAATTCTTGCCATATCTGTTTGAAAATTCAACAAGTACCTTTGTACACATAATTTATATCCTCCAAACCACTTAATGTTTAACCTTCGTATCCGCCGAGTTTTGCATAACGCTCGATTCTTTCCTCAAGCGTCGGATATTTCTTAACCGTTTCTGCCGAGAACATCGAAGCATTTTCTGCCTCAGTTGCAGCTTTTTCGTGACCGATCAACGCGTAGGTGGCAGTCTTTAAATGCGAATAAAGCGAATCAGCAAGTGCCGGACAAATAAATGACTGTCTCGGGGAGTTGATATCTTCTCCCGAAATCTCAAACAGTTCGCTCTCTTTGCAGTTTTTCATAATGCGAATGAGCTGTTCCTTCGTATTTCTCGACGGCATATACGTAACAGCAGTAAAACCGGTTTCTCTCAGCATTTCGAAAAGATCGTCAAGATAATCGTCTTCAAACTTCTGCGCTTTTTTATCACCTGTCGGCGATTCTCCAACGTCTCCAAGGTACGCATAGGCGGAAATCGCACCAAGTTCCTTTGCGAGTGCCGCAAATTCTTTCACGTCGATCAGCTCGTCCGTAGCGTCTACATAAAAACGCTCGACAAGATGCCCTTTCAGCACACCGAGAATGTCGTATTCATAGAATTCAACCGGTGCATCGATAAGTTTTTCGCGTGTTTTTTGACTCATTGCTGTGCCGCAAAGTTTTTCGATAAAATCACACGCCTCCGCACGGTTCGGATACAGAGAAGTGATCTTCTTCGTAAGCGCATAACAAATATGTCTTTCGGTTACGCTTCCGCCCTCATGTGCCATGGACAACGGATACACGTCACGTTCAAAATCGAGAACAATACCGACGTCTTTCGTAATCTCGGTAATATTGTCACACATTTTTTTATTACGAATATTTCTCTTCTCACGAAGACGAGCAAGAACTGCTTCCGCCTTATCTACGTTTTGATGAGGAATACCGTGCATTGCGAGATAAGCACAGGATTTCTGATCGGGGTTGTTGATCTTTTTTCCTTCAAGTACCGTTCCTTTTGCGTTAGCACGGCATTCAAATCCGCAAGTAATGGGCATATCCATAATCTCGCCTGCACGAACAAATTCGCGAATTCCACCCACGCTGTCATGGTCCATAATGCCAGCAGTACGAAGTCCTGCACTCCACGCGTAGTATACCGCCGATGTCGGTGTGTAGGGCGAGAAAGAATAGCTGGTATGTATATGATTGTTTACAAAATCACCTTTTTCCGGTGTCGGAATTTCACCGGCATCAATCAGCTTTTTAAGTTCACAGAGTGCCTCAAGCCGTTCTTGTGCCGAAATATCCGTACGGCTGATCGCATGAAGAAGTTGTGTCTTATCCATAAATATGCCTTCCTATATAATGATATTTGAATTGTCGTTATTGATTATTGGGTGCTTTTCCATACAAAAATGTGTACGCAGCCAGATACCGTTCCCGTTTTACCTTTGCAGCATCAGAATTTTCATCAAAATTTTTTATCCGATGCGCGCGCAGCATCACGTTTTTGGGAGTATCCTCGGGGTCGATCAATTCAGTAGCGTCTGTTTTATACCCCTCCGCCTCCAATTTCAAAAGTCGGAGAGCATCGGTTGCCGCCGTACATAATTTTTGCTTTAGAATGGGTCTGTCCGCAATAAAATCAAGAGTCGGACAGTTCAGTTCGTTATTCATTTGATGATGACAACAAGGAGTGGCAAGGATAACCTGCGCCTTGTTCTTTGAGGCAAAATCAAGCACAATATCGGTTGCCGTATCACACGCGTGAAGCGAGATAACAAGATCCGGAGAACGGTTCGGTTGGAACGAGTCAATATTCATGCATAGGAATTCCATCCCGTTCATTCCGCATTTTTCCGCAATATCCGCGCAGTAATCCATTACGCTTTGTTTCAAATCCACGCAAGTCATCCGTACCCGTCTTCCGAGAATATTCGTGAGAACATAGTACGCCGCAAAGCTGAGGTAACTTTTCCCACAGCAAAGGTCGCAAACGTACAATTCATCTTTATTCGATATCTTTTTTTCTGCATCGACTATGTACTCAGAAAAACGGCAGATCTGACGGAATTTGGACTGTTTTTTATCGTGTACTCTTCCCTTTTCATCGGAAATACCAAGCTCACGCAGAAAATTTTCCTCTCCCGTGAGAAGATGACGTTTTTCTCTGTCGTTTGCTTGAGGTACAGCATTTCCCGTAGTCGCACAACTTCCGATTTTCCCTTTTTTCAGAAACGTAACGACACCTTTTTTCGATATCATCACGGAAGCCGTACCGCCGTTGTCACACAGATCCGCACGTCGAAAGAGATCAAAATAACGTTCTACGGTAGGTAAAATCTCACCTATCTCTATATTTTCGTGGGTAACACGTCCCTCTGTAAGAGACGTCTCCATCTGAATCACGTTCTTATCGCCGATTCTTTTTAGAGTTCCGCGAATTTTTAGCACGTCTCCTGCAGTCGGCGAGTGAAACACTACGTTCTGCAAACCGCCGCTTTCTGCACTTAAAGTCAGTTCCGCGGCAAAAGAATGAATTTTTTCGCTCTGCATCGTCGTTTATCCTTTATTTGTCGATGGCATTCTGTTCGTCGCTTGTTTCGACTTTTTGGCTCTTTTTGATTGCAAATTTACTTTCCGTACCGTTGAAAATTCGTACAAGATTCTTTCTATGCTTGAAGACGATAATCACAGCAATCAGAATCGCAACGAGTTCAATGATCCCCCGTCCCGTAAACTCCGGTGTCAGATTATTGAGACGATTTAATATCAATGGAAACACCATTGCTGAGAGAACGGAACCAAACGAAATATACTTCGTCGAAAGAACGGAAAGAACGAAGACGGTAGCAAGGATCAAAAACATACGCCAATCGAGAAGAAATACGATCGTAGCAAAGCAAACGACACCTTTTCCGCCTTTAAAATTATAATACACGGGATAAATATGCCCGATAAAACAAGCAAAGCCCGCCACGTATGCCGTCCAGTAGCCGAATACGCACCAACCGATGAAAACAGCAACGGCTGTTTTCAACAAATCACCGAAAAACGTGATCAGCGCAGCACGTCTGCCATATACACGCATCATATTGGTAAAACCGGCGTTACCGCTTCCGTAATTTCGAATATCATCGTTATACATTTTTCCCGAAACGATAATGGCGGTATTGATGCTTCCGAGAAGATATGCACTAAGCATAAACAGAAAGATCATTCCCCAGAAAATAATGGGGTGTATGATGGAATTTTCAAAGAAATATCCCACTAATCCCTGAAAAATAATCTTCTCATGTATGAAAAAATACAGCATATTTTACTCCTTATTCCTCACTCTCACCTTTTTGACGAATAATCATTTTTATGGGAGTTCCTTTGAAGCCAAACGTTTGGCGGAGACAGTTTTCAATATATCGCTGATAAGAAAAATGGAATAATTCCGCATTATTACAGAAAAGCACAAACGTGGGCGGTGCTACAGCATTCTGTGTCATATAATAAATCTTCAGTCTTCTTCCCTTATCGGACGGCGGCTGAACTCTTGCAACAGCATCTGCCAGAACGTCGTTCAGCATACCCGTAGAAACGCGCATCGTCGTCTGATTATGCACGTAATTGATCATCTCGAAGAGTTTTTCCACTCTCTGCCCCGTCTTTGCAGAAATGAAAAGAATCGGCGCATATGTCATATACGAAAGCGAATCGTATATTTTTTTCGTAAATTCGTTCGTCGTGCTGTTATCTTTTTCGATGGAGTCCCATTTATTGATACAAATAATGGATGCTTTTCCCGCTTCGTGAGCAATACCGGCAATTTTTTCATCCTGCTCGGTAATACCCTCATTCGCGTCGATCATAATAAGGCAAACGTCTGCGCGTTCCACTGCCATTTTTGCGCGAAGCACGCTGATCTTTTCCACCTTATCGTCAACCTTGGAATGTCTGCGAATTCCTGCAGTATCAATAAAATTGTATTTTCCGTGTTCGTTTTCAAAATACGTATCAATCGCATCACGGGTCGTACCGGGAATATCCGACACGATGCATCTCTCATCGCCCAGAACTCGGTTGACGAGCGAAGATTTTCCCGCATTCGGCTTTCCGATAACGGCTACGGAAATTGTATCGTTATCTTCATCCTCATCTTCAAAATCAGGCAGAGCTTCCAGAACGGCATCGAGAACGTCACCGCTTCCGCTTCCGTGAAGGGATGAAATTGCAATCGGATCGATATCAAAGCCAAGTTCGTAGAATTCGTAGAATTCCGGTGCAACGTCACCGATTCTATCCGATTTATTGATTACCGGTACAACGGGCTTTCCGCTCTTTTTGAGCATAACGGCGATATCGAGGTCATCCGCGAGAAGACCTGTACGGATGTCACACATAAACAGAATAACATCCGCCGTATCTATCGCAACCTGCGCCTGTTGACGCATTTTTTTCAAAATAATATCGTCCGTCTTCGGTTCAATACCACCCGTATCGATCACGATCAAAGTTTTGCCGCGCCACTCGGTTTCGCCGTAAATTCTGTCACGGGTAATGCCGGGGCTGTCTTCGACGATGGCACGTCTTTCGCCAATCAATTTATTAAAAAGTGTGCTTTTTCCTACGTTGGGACGTCCAACGATAGCCACAACCGGTTTTGCCATAGTTTTCTCCGTTTCTATTTATTCATCGTTTTATCATTCTTCGCCAAGGAGTTTACAGTAGAATTCTGCACCGTCATTCTCAACGAATTCTACGTCAACTCCCAGAGACTTGGAAAGTTCATCAGGCGTCATTCCGCACAAAAAGAGATCTCCCTCCGCGCGGAGCGTACTACGGGATAGATAAAGTTTTTCGCCAAGTGGTTGGCCGGCGAGTCGATTCAGAATATCCTGCCCCGTAAGAAGTCCCGTAACAGTTACTTCACCGCCGAAAAAGTGGTTTTCGACCGTATACACGTGTATTTTTAGATTTTCACAGCGGGACTCGAGCATTTTTGCAAGTTTTTTTATCATTCCCGATGCGGCTGCCCCTGTTGCGACCGAAATTTCTCTTGATACAACACGTTCCTCATCCGTCATATCTGAGAACATCGCAAGGAACTCATGTTCGAAGGAGGTAAGCATTCCTACTCCGTTTTCGATTTGAGTATACTCCCCATAATACGAATTCTCAGGAAGTTCTCTGCCGGCTTTCAAATAAAATTCATCGGACGCGTAGAACATTCTTTCGACAAGCAAATTGTTCATTTCATCGACCATATCGATAACCTTTGCCGATTCTTCCGCATCAAACGGCTCCAGTGGATACAACCCTTGCCGGTGACCGGTAAGTCCCGCAGGAACAATTGAAACACTATCGAGCGACGGATAGTACGCCGAGAGATCCTTCATTGAACGAAGAAGTTCTGCGCCGTCGTTGATTCCCTTGCACAGTACAATCTGTCCACGGAGTTTAATTCCCGCATCCGCCATTTTTTTCAGGTAGCCTAACACCTCGCCGGATCGCTTGTTTTTCATCATAGCAACCCGCAGTTCAGGATTGGTTGTATGGATCGACACGTTGACAGGAGAAATATGCATTTCCAGGATACGATCGATATCCGCCTCATACAGATTTGTCAGCGTGATGTAATTTCCGTGTAAGAAAGACAGACGGCTGTCATCATCTTTAAAATAGATCGTCTCACGCATTCCCGACGGATTCTGATCGATAAAGCAGAAAACACATCCGTTTTCACATCGATGCTTTTTATCCATAAGAGGCGTTCCAAACTCAAGTCCAATGTCATCATACGTGTCTTTACGAATCTTTACACTGACAATCTCGTCACCACGGTGCAATTTCAGCTGAACCGCGGATTCCGCCAGACGAAACCGATAATCAAGCACGTCAACGATCGGGTGCGCGTTGATTTCAAGTAAAATATCCCCTGCTTTTATCCCTGCTTTTTCCGCACGGGAATGAGGCAATACTCCTGTTATTTCAACCATTCCAAACTTCATCCATTCATTTACACAATATAAATTCCCATTATATAATATTATAACCTAAAATGTTCAGAAGGTCAACCAATAAATGTTAACAAATCAGATTTATTTATAAGTTCCACTCGCCATCCTCGGTTTTAACACAAAAAAACGGCACCTAAATGCCGTTTTTTTATTGTAGTTTTATTTTGCAGCTGCCACAGCTTCCGCTTTTTTCTTTTCCGCGATAACGCGGTTTGCGCGAGCAAGCATACCGGCATCCTGACGCTGAGCCATAACGAGACGCCAATAATATCCCTTCTTATCGAGGAGTTCCTGGTGCGTACCAAACTCAACGAGTTTACCCTTATCAAGAACGATAAGACGGTCTGCATTACGGAGAGTAGAAAGTCTATGTGCAATCGCAAACGTCGTTCTGTTCTTCGTAACCTTATTGAGCGCATCCTGAATCAGCTTTTCCGTTTCGGTATCAAGCGCAGCGGTCGCCTCGTCGAGAATAAGGATTCTCGGATTGTGAATCAGTGCGCGTGCAATCGCAATACGCTGACGCTCACCACCGGACAGCGAGTAACCGTTTTCACCGATCTTTGTGTTATAACCATCCGTGAGATTTACGATAAAGTCATGTGCATTAGCGGCTTTGGCAGCAGCAATAACCTCTTCATCCGTTGCCCAGCTCTTTGCATAACAAATGTTATCACGGATAGAACCTGCAAACAGGTGCGTCTCCTGAAGAACAATACCAATCTGAGAACGGAGGTTTTCCTGGGAAATATGCTTGATGTTTACGCCGTCCACAAGGATCTCACCTTCGGAAACGTCGTAAAGTCTCATGATCAAGTTGATAAGGGTGGACTTACCGGAACCGGACAGACCAACGATACCAATCATTTCGCCCTGTTTTACTTCGAAATTGATATTCTTAAGAACGGGGTTGTAGGAGTTATAGCCGAATGTCATGTTTTGAACACTGATATCACCCTCGATCTTAATATCGATCGGAAGGTCAATATCGTTGATTTCCGGTTCTTCTTCGAAGATCTCCATAATCTTACCGTACGAAGTGAGGAGCTGCGTGAAAACGGCCGGCAGGTTAGTAAGATAAGCGAGAGGACCGTAGACCAAGTTGGCGTACGAGTTGAACTGGTGAAGTTCACCGTATGTCATCAATCCTTCAAAGAGCATATAGTTACCGTAGAACATAATGAGGAAACTACCAATTCTGAGAAGGAAGCTGAGGATCGGGAATACTGTATTACTCAGTATGGTAGTATTTCTCGAATATTCCGCAGAAATGTCCGTGTGCTTATGGAAATTGTCTATTTCTCTCTTCTCGTTACCGAAGGATTTTACGACACGAATACCGGTCATAACGTCCTGAAGAATGATCGCCACGTGGTTTCCAAGATACCAGTTCTTGATCCAAAGGTTTTGAATGAACTTCGTGAAGCTCTTAATAAAATAAGTAACGATCGGAACCGGAATAAAAATGAACAAGCTCATGATCGGATCCAATGCCACAAGAAGAACAACCGCGATGACGAGAGCAAGCACCTGAGAAAATACTGTTGTAAGCGTCGATGTAAACGTACCCTGCATAATACAGGTATCGTTCATAACACGGCTCATAAGGTCACCGGCTGACTTCTTTGACAAAGAACCGACGGACAAAGTGGAGATCTTCTCGTAAAGAGCAACACGAACAATGTGCCACAACGTAAATCCGGAATAGTTAAATACCAGATTCTGAACAACGCCGATAATACGCGTCACAAGGTCAAAGGCAATGATCGCAATGAATACACCGAGGAATCCTCTTACATTCGGGTCGGACAACGATCCAACCGGACGAATGGATTCGTTGATCAAGTAATCGTTTACCGCAATTTTCTGGATTGCCGGCAAAACAAACTGAATAATCAGAGAGAGGATAATCGTAATAAACGGGAGAACGATATAGAATCGAAGACCCTTTGTGAATCCCCACAGCTTTTTGTAGGCTTTTAATTTATCCTGACAGAACACACAGGTTGATGTTCCGGGAATAAACGGACGTCCACATTTCGGGCAGTAGCTCTCCGGTGTATCGTTGGTTACGGGTTCACCGGGATCCTGATTGTTTTTTGCTTTTTCGGCAAGATCTTCACACGCACTGACCATAAGCGAATACTTCGGAAGGTTTTGTGTGCAATTGAAACGACACACCATAATGGTGTTACCGTTCGACACCGCATAAAAAGCGCCGTTTCCGTAAAGAACCTCTACCGAGAACTCCGTACACGTAGCAAGATCGATCGACTGAACCAGTTCCCCATCACATATACAATAGATATGTCTGTCAGTAAACACGGACCATCCTTTTACATATTTGCCTTCCAGCACGTCAAACGGAATGACGTACATCATTTTTTCGCTCTGAGCAGAAACCCGGTTATACACCGCGACATCTGCTTCAGGCATTTCATACATAAGTCTCATATTTTACCACCATTCACCGAATCATATCGGCTTTTTCGTTATTTCAAGTCAAGCTTATGTCTTTTATCAGAACAGATATACCGCAAGAACCTTATAACTCTGACGGTCAAGCTTTTTGGGATCCGGAATGACGAATGCTCTTCCGTCCATATCATAGATCCGCACACTTCCGTCTTCCATAAGTCTCAAGTTGTGATACATAGAATTGAGAATCACTTTTACCCTTCCGGCAGTAGTGTCCAGTTCCCAAAATTGATATCCGGATTTTTTTCTGGTAGAGACAATACGGGATACTTCGGGAACGAAATAACGTACCTTCAGTTCGTCATTGATAAGTTCAATCGTTGCATCATCAAGATCTGCCAGATTATAGATCATACCAAGCTCAGCACCGCGGCCGCTCTTCTTTGTTACCGCTTCTCTTACGGAAATAAATTCGCTCGGTGCGGTAATCGGGAAAGAACGAATGAGAGTAACGTGTTCAAAGTTTTCTTCGTTGCCTTCCGCGTTGATGAGTCTCAGAGAAATGAGTCCGCCTTCAGAACGGGTGAACCATGCGTTATCTTTGGTGAGACGTACGGATTCACGTCTTTTGAAAAGGTTATCAAGATCGACCGGACCTTCGTCTTCTTCAGTTTCCTCGTCTTCCGCAACCTCTGCCTCTACAGCCTTCGCTTCTTTTTCCTTTTTTGCGGTTTCCTTGTTTTCCATTTCTACTTCTTTTTTGTTATCTTTTTTATTTTCAGTTTTTACTGTTGTCTTTTCGGTGGATTCCATAACTTCCTCCTAAAAATATAGTAATTTAGCGTGTATGTACTCAATAACGATTTACATACCTGCAAGAACCTTTTTCATAGCTTCGCTCTGGAGAGTGAACAATTTATAGTAAACTCCGCCGAGTGCAAGAATTTCTTCGGGATCGCCTTCTTCGACGATTTCGCCGTCTTCAATAACGAACAGCTTATTACAATCCTTCAGCGTCGAGAGACGGTGAGCAATCGTAATGCAAGTACGTCCGACAACAAGCTTTGCAAGAGCGTCACTGATAAGACGTTCCGTTTCGGTATCCATCGCAGCAGTTGCTTCATCGAGAATCAGGATCGAAGGAGACAGAAGCAGTGCTCTTGCAATCGCAACTCTCTGACGTTCTCCACCCGACAAGGATCTTTTGCCTGTACCAACTTCGGTTTCGTATCCTGCCGGCAAGCGCATAATAAAGTCGTGTGCATTAGCGGCTTTTGCAGCGGCAATGACTTCTTCCATTGTCGCATCCGGACGAGCATAACGAATGTTATCCGCAATCGTACCCTTGAACAGGAAAATATCCTGAGACACGATGGCAACATTTTTACGAATAGATTCCATCTTCAAATTCTTCGAATTGATACCGTCGATAAAAATTTCACCGTCGATCGGATCGTACATACGGGTAATCAAGTTTACAATGGTACTCTTTCCGCATCCCGTGTGTCCGACAAGACCTACGTTATCGCCGGGTTCGATCTTCATATTGATATTCTTAAGGATCGGTCTGTTGGAATCGTAGTAGAAGCATACGTTTTTGAATTCCACGGCACCGTCAAGAACATCCTTTTCAATGGCGTCTTTTCTTTCCTCGATATCGGATTTTTTATCAAGAATTTCGAACATACGGACCATAGAGCTTCTTACGGTCGTAAATTCACTGGTAAACGTTGCAAAGAACTGAATCGGACCAAAGATCATACCGACGTAACTCAGGTACGCGGTAAATTCACCGTACGTCATACGGTTGCCCATAACGTCAAGACCGCCGACACCCCAGATCGCCTGAGAGGACATACCGATCAACAGACCGATAATCGGGAAGACTGTGAGCGCGATCTTCTGCTGGTTGATCGCATTTCGTGCATGGTTGACGGAAAGATTGGTGAAGCGGTTGGCTTCTGTAATTTCTTTCGCGTATGCTTTTACGACACGCAAACCGTTAAACGTATCCGACAGCATCAGGTTGATCTGATGATTGTATTTCCACGCCTTGTAGTACAGAGAATTGATTTTCGGAATAACAATGCGAAGCATAAATACAACGATAGGAACCGGAATGAAGACGATAAGTGTTAGTCTCCAGTTAAGGAGGAACAGGAATACCGACAGACCGATGAGCGTCACGATATTGATGAAGAACTGCGGAAGCGTACCGATGAAGAAGTTCTGTACGAGCCCCGCATCGTAGTTAACGTAGTTGATAAGTTCACCCGGAGAATGTTTGCCAAAGAACGACATCGACAATCCCATCATATGGTCGAAGAGCCTTTGCTTCATATTCGTGGAAAGTTTCGTCGACATCGTAGCGTTGACTCTCGACTGAACAATACTGATTACGAGAGAGATAATGTTGATTCCGAGGATGATAAAGAGCACAGCGAAAAGTGCGAAGTGCGAGTGCCACTCTCCATCGCCCAAAATAATTTCGTCAAGCAAGAACGCACCGCTGATATACGGAGAGATCAGTGACAACAAAGACTGAGCGATCATACAGGCGACAACAAACAAAATATGGAACTTAAAGGGGCTGAGGAATTCCCAGAGTCTCGAGAACATCTTCGTTCCCTTCTGACAGTCCATGCAAACACGGCGGTACTGGTTTTCGTAGACCTTACCGCAGGTCGGGCATTTTTGGTTGAATTGCTCGAAAATCTGGTCGTCTTCCGTAATCTCTTCCTTGTTCATAAAGCGTTTAACGACATCAAGGAAAACGGAAAATTTCTGGCGGCGGGAGTTGGTGGCATTAGCCAGACACTTTGCGTGTCCACTCTTGTCCCACTCTTTTTCGATTTTTTTCTTTTCCTCGTTGTCCGTACCCTCGGGAATGTCCGGACATTTATTTTCATGGTAGAGAGCAAGCAATCTGTTCGTTGCCACACCAATATCAATATAAAGACCGGAATAATAGTCAAGTTCAACACCGTCAAAATATTCTGCCCGTGTTGCATAACTCAATTTTCCCAACTCGTCGAGATTAGTCTGTTTGGAAACTTTCTGCGGAAGTGTCGAAGCATCGCCACGAATACGATGAAGAGTGTTCGTCTTCTTTTCGTAAACCAGCCAACTTTCTCCAAATCCACCGTTAATATCCATATCCAGGTAGATTGCGATCGTCATATCATCGAGGGATAAACCCTTTTTGACGAGCGCATCGGCCGCAGCTTGTGATAATTTTTCAAGCGGAAGCATAATCAATCCCTTGCCTTTCTTGGAATTTTGCTCCGTCAAACGATTCCATTTGCGGAACAATGGATCTGCCATTTGATGAAAACATCGAAAAACGCAATTTCCCTTAAAGATACATCCGAAAATCAACATTCTGTGTTCAACATTTCGTGTTTATCTTTAAGATTAAAAATTTTTTTCATATTTTTATACAAACGGAGATATTTTTGTGGTATAATTTACTTAGAAACAAACCGAGAAGCTGCTTTTTTAATTATTTCGGTGTTAAAAATTTGCATAATAACCCCTTTGCATACTTCGTGGTTTACTAAATAATAGCATCTTGCATCGCATTTTTCAATACATTTTCAAAAAAAAAAGTTTTTTGGCATATTACACAAAGTTTTGATGGTTTATTTGTCAAAAACTCCACACAAAAACAACGCAAGGAAATCAAGTTATGTTCGACAAAAAAAAGAAAAAATGGCCTAAGGTCAAAAACATCGATAGCAGAAAATACAAAAGCGGTGTTGCCGATTACCTCGACGGCAGACATCTGAAATGCGTCACGGAACGCAGAGACAACATTGAAGAAGTGATAGGAAAAAGTGGCGCCATTATCCGCAAGGACGATGAACTACTCGTATATTCAAGCCAGGATGTCGTCTTCCGTACAAAAATCGAGTATCTCTACGCCTCTGAGCTTCTCTCTCTTGACGGCGTCGTGATTACAGCCCCCGATATTGAACACGGCGGAGTAGAACGTACCATCATCGCTTTTTACAGCTACTGGAGAGCCATGGAGGATTAACATCTGTCGATGGATATACAAATTCATAACAACTACGAAGGACTTCTCATCCGGGAAGTTCTGACGAACCATCTCGGTTTTTCTTCCAATTTAATTAAAAAACTGAAATTTTCCGATAACGGAATTACCGTCAACGGAAAATGGGTTACTGTTCGGTATGTACTGCAGGAGGGAGACGTTTTGTCCCTTGCACTGGAAGATACCCCGGATGATGTCAGCCCGTATATCATCCCGGTGGATCTGCCGATTGACATTCTCTACGAGGATGAATATCTCACCGCCATCAATAAACCCTATAATATGCCATCCCACCCCTCGCTCGGTCATACACACGATACGGTTGCCAACGCTCTCGCTTATCGATACAAAGATAAAACGTACGTTTTCCGTCCGACAAACCGCCTGGATCGTGACACGAGTGGTTGTATGCTGACCGCAAACACCAAGGATTCCGCTTACAAGCTCTACTGCGCCATGACAAACTCCCAGATCAAAAAGCACTACCTTGCCGTCATTCACGGGGTCCCTGCCGAGTTATCCGGTACTCTTCGATCGTATATGCACCGAAAGCCTGGCAGTATCATTGAACGGGAAGAGACCGACGAATCCGTACCGGATGCAAAATACGCCGAGACGGTATACCGTGTGCTTGCGACGAACGGCAGTGAATCTGTTGTGCTCGCCTCTCCGATCACGGGCAGAACGCATCAGATCCGCCTGCATTTTGCCGGGATTTCCTGCCCGATCGTTGGAGACTCCCTATATGGCAGTGAATCCCCTTTTATAGAACGTCACGCCCTCCATTCGTGGAAAACGTCATTCCCCCATCCCGCAACCGGGGAGGAAATCGTCGTCACCGCCCCCATTCCAAGTGACATTGCCTCTTTGCTGGTTCAATTTCGTTTTGATCCCGCAGCAATCACTTTTTAATTTCACATAGCCCAAGCGGAAGGATGTATTTATGCGAAAATCCATCAGAAAACTGTTTTTATACATTCCGATCCCTACATTTATTATTTTTCTTCTCGGTCTGCTTGCTGTATCTGTGAGCATCGCGTATTCACACTCTGCAAAATTCGCGGATTATCTGAATTTCGGACTCTCAGCCAATTTGCGTTTCTTTTTCGCAAAGCTCACGGGATGGCTGCCGTTCTCCCTTGCCGAACTGATCGTTTTCATCTCCCCCGTCCTTCTTTTTTCCATTATTCATATCTGCTGTAAACAAGCCGAAAAAAGCCGCACGGCGTTCATCCGCTGCTTACTGTCGATTCTGGCGGCACCGATCCTTTTCTACACCGGATTCGTTTTTATATTCGGCGCTGGATACAAAACAACTCCCCTTGAAGAACGGTTGAATCTCGAGAGACGCGATGTATCCCCCGAAGAACTCTGCGAAACCCTTGAAATCGTCGTAGAAAAACTGAATGAACTCGAAAAGGATATTCTCTACCTTGATAATCAGGGATCCATTCGCCCCTATTCCCACGCCGAGTCGGTACATCTTTGCTGCCAGTCCTATGAATCACTGTCCGCCGAGTATCCTTTCCTTCCCGTGATGTACACACCCGTAAAGCAGCTCTTTTCTTCGGAATGGATGACTTACACACATATTTCGGGAATGTATACGTTTTTCACGGGAGAAGCTAACTTAAACACCAATTACCCGTATTTTGTTAACGTCTATACCTCCGCGCACGAACTCGCTCATCAGCGTGGGATCGCCAGAGAGGACGAAGCAAATTTTATGGCGTATCTCGTGTGCATCTCCTCCGACGACAAATTTATGCAGTACGCGGGATATCTGAATATGTACGAGTATCTCGCCTCCCCACTTTACAAGACGTCAAAAGAACTGTATAATAAAGTAGTATCCAATCTCCATCCGAACGTAAAAAACGATCTCGTATGTTACAGTCGTTTTTTTGATAAATACCGCAACAATACGGCGGCAACCGTGAGCGATAAAGTCAATAACACCTATCTGACCCTGCAAGGAACTCCCGGAACCAAAAGTTACGGAATGGTCGTTGATCTCGCCGTTGCCTATCATCTCTCAAAGTCCCACTCTGACACAGGAGAACACTGAACAATATGAAAAGAATAACCGCTGTCTTACTCTTATTCTGTATGATACTGATGGTTAAACTGCCCACCGACGCCGCGCCTCCCATTCCATCCCTTTTTTGTAACGATGAACCGTGGTATAAAGATACCATATCCCCTCTCATTGAGCATAAGGATATCTACCACGTTCCGACGGAAATTTTCTCAATGATCGACAACATTTCCGTCACGTTTCCCACAAACGATAATCTGCTGATCCACAACACCGTATCCGATCGGTATATCTCAATTTTGCTCTCAAAATCCAAAGCCATTGTCAACGGCATTTTGTGCGATATCAGCGTATTCAAAGAAGGAAGCGTTTATTACGCCGATGCAGAAGCTATTTGCAGCGCGATCGGTATCTGCCAAGAGTACGACGACTCCATTGGGAACACCCGCCGAATGCGTTTCTATTACGATGCAGAAGCCATCAACTTCACGTTTGAAGAGCTGCTTGCCCCATACAAAGAAAATGAAGAGACAAAAACCGAAGAGCCTCCTCAGGGAGAAAATACAGCTGAAACAAAAAAACAATTCTTTCTTCTGTGCGGTTCGGGAAAAGACCCAAATGGAACCCCTGTTCCCTACGCCGCCGTTGACGCTCTGCAAAAAAGCAAACTGAATTACTCGGTTTTCCTCGAAGGTAATCCTTCCGAACGAGCAATTCTTGAGGCCTATACGAATGGGGGATGGGGAATTCTGCCTCCAAGCATTTATTTGAAAGCAGACACCGCCCTCGAATATCTGAAAAAGCACAATGATGCCGCATCCATCTTCACAAACCGTTATACCCACTACACACTTTCTACCGAAAGCGAAACACTGAACAAAAATATGGAGAATGCAGGGTATGTGCCGATCACTCCCGATTTCCACGTAACGGGAAACTCGGTAGCCGACACCGTACTTAAAAATATCCATCGGCATTTTGAAACGAACGATTACTGTATCATCTACCTTGAAGATTGCTGGAATACCGACTACCTGGCACGACAAATCGCCAATCTCGATTCCACAAAATACGTCACGGCCAATATCTCAGTCGTGCCGAATTAAAACTCTTATTTCAGGAGGATATGTTCATTATGGAAAACAAAAAGAGAATTCTGATCGTTGAGGACGAAATCAACATCGCGCAGGTTCTCGCTTACAATATAAAAAAAGAAGGATACGATTGTGAAATCGCCTACGACGGTGAGGCGGGTCTTAAACTTGCACTGGAAAAGCCCTTTGACCTCATTCTTCTGGACATTATGCTTCCGAAAATGACGGGATTTGAAGTATGCGAAAGAGTTCGTTACGTAAGCCAGGTTCCGATCATTTTCGTCACAGCAAAAGAAGATGAAAAAGACAAGATCCTTGGACTCGACACGGGCGCTGATGATTATATCACAAAACCGTTCTCATTCAAAGAACTGCTCTCCCGTGTCCGCGCCAACATCCGCCGTTCTTCCGGTGAAGTAATCAGAGAACACGCCGTCGTCGGTGCAGGTACGATCTCCGTCGGTGAACTTGTGATCGACAAAGAGCATTATTCCGTAACCAAAAACGGAGAAGCGATCGAGCTTTCCAAGAAGGACTACGACTTTATTCTCTTTTTGGCAGAAAATCTCGGCCGCGCCTTTTCTCGCGAAGATCTGCTTGAAAAAATCTGGAAATACGACGATTATTTCGGAGACATCCGCATCGTTGACGTTACCGTCAGCCGTATTCGCAAAAAAATCGAAGAAGATCCCGCCCACCCCGATTATCTCATGACGAAACGTGGCGTCGGTTATTACCTCTGCAAACGATAAAACGCTGTATCTTTGGAGTTTTATATGGTAAAAAGTTTGTATTTTAAAATAGTACTGATCCTGCTTATCTTTATCATCGCCGTTATGTGCGCGGTCTGTGCTATCCTTATGAACAGCGTTACGTCCTTCTACGTCAACGACTTTTCCGAGCAAATGACCGAATGTTTTGACTCGGACAGCCTTCTTGTGATGGACTTGAAAAATGCCGTTCAAGCCGAAAGTCCCCCGGTGGAAATGAAAAATATCCTCTCCTCCTACGGCACCGTGCTCGGTATCGACCAATACCGCAACTACTATGTCCTCGATATGGATGGACAAATGCTTGCGTGTTCCGACCGAAATACCGGCAGTACGTTATCGATGACGCCAAACATTCTCGCAGCAATCAGCGGTGCGGACACCAATATCGGTTACGGTGGAATGGATTATTCCGACTGGGCGGTACGCATCCCTGTCAGTGAGGATTCCACAGCGGAGAACTATATTGTATATATCAAAGATTCCCTTGACGAAATGCGCCAGCTTAACAATATGCTCTTCTCCATTATCTTTCAGGCGATGTTCGTTGGAGTTCTGATCGCTGTCGTTCTCTCCTTCTTCCTTGCCAAGTCCATCTCCGCCCCTCTCCAAAGTCTCACATACGGTACTCAGCTTGTGGCTCTCGGAGAATTCTCCCACGACATTGAAGTACGTTCCGCAGACGAGATCGGTATTCTCGCTGAGAACTTCAACATCATGAGAGAAAAACTGCGCGCAACTCTGGAAGAAGTTGACGGAGAGCGTGAAAAACTCGACACAATTCTCTCTTGTATGAAGGACGCCGTGATCGCGTTCACCAACGACGGAGAAAAACTTCACTCCAACCCCAGCGCAAGCGAGCTCTTTGCGATGGAATCCACAGAAAGTCCCTTCACGGTAGAAAAATACTTTGAACTGCTCGACCTTCCCCTCTCCGTATCAAGCGGCATTATCGGAATCACCTCTCCCGACATCGAAGCGGAAGTGACACGCGACGGTTTTATTTTCCACGACCGAATTTTCAAGGACCGCGTATACGACGTCAACTTCGCGCAGATCCGTTACATTGACGGTGGAAAAATCGCCAATGGCTGTATTCTGATCATCCATGACGTAACCGGTCGATACGAGCTCGATGAAAGCCGCCGTGAATTCGTTGCCAACGTATCTCATGAGTTGAGAACTCCCCTTACTTCCATCAAAGGTGCCACGGAAACCGTTCGTATGGACCCCGACATGGACAGTGAAATGCGAGATTACTTCCTTGATATGGTTCTCACCGAAAGTGACCGAATGACGCGCATCGTCTCGGATCTTCTCACCCTCTCCCGTCTTGATAACAAGAGAACGAAATGGAACATCGAAACCTTCGACATGAAGCAATCGATCCGCCATCTCTGCGAAGTAATGCGAAGTGACCTCGAATCGCACAAGCATCACATTTCTTTCCGGTATGAAAAGAATCTTCCCTCCATTACTGCAGACCGTCAGCGTCTCGAGCAGGTAATCATCAATATTTTTTCCAACGCCATTAAATACACTCCCGAAGGAGGAAAAA
The DNA here is from genome assembly GCA_045647965.1 of Eubacteriales bacterium. Lineage (GTDB taxonomy): Bacteria > Bacillota > Clostridia > Oscillospirales > CAG-272 > UMGS1696. Next base: position 21,566 of record JAZRNC010000090.1, read on the forward strand.
TTGACATTCGGTTGACCGGAACTATGCGTAACGACACCAGATACCTCCGGATTCAGATCGCAGATAACGGAATCGGTATTCCAAAAGACGATATTGCCCATCTGTTTGAACGATTCTACCGTGTGGAAAAATCCCGTACACAGGATGCTGGTGGAACGGGACTCGGGCTTGCGATTGCTAAAGAGATCATCGAAGCTCACAGCGGTACGATAGCCATCGACAGTACACTCGGCAGCGGTACCACCGTTCGTATTGAACTCCCAATCGAATGTAAAATAAAAATCAATGAAAAAGATTCGTAAAACAAAAAAGTCCTCCCCGCAAAAGCGTGAAGTCACCCTGTTCTGTACCGTTGCAATTTTGTTCACGGCACTGATTATATTATCTGTATCCATGGTCATTACCATTCGCAACAGCGGTCTGTTTACGGAAAATATTCCGATCAATCTGGATCGTATCACGTCGGAACAAGTCGTGGAGTACGAAGATCTTACCAACTATTTTCTTCCCGAATTTATCGGTATTACCCTTGACGGTAATCGACTTGGTATCTCCAATATGCCGAATATCGTCTCCGATTTTTTCAAAAGCATCTCCCCCGCTCTCTCGGAAATTCTCTCCGTAGAGCCCACGCCCTCGGACAACGCCTACTGGGAATCCCTCGTACAATCTTCGGAATCGGTTTATCTGCGTTTTCATAATTCATTCCCCGATTGCATCGTCGGACTGTTTGCCGATATCAACACGTCGGAAACAAAGTCCCGCTCTGTCGTAAACTCCTATGTGTACGAAATGTTTTTCATTCCATACTCGGAAACCAGATCGGAAATCTCTGTGGCGGTCCGGGCAATGGACGGAACGGTAACTCTCTATCACTCCGTGACACCCAAAGCGATTTTCACCACCGATGACATCAAAAAATTCGTCACCACGTATGAATCCAATTTTTCGGAATTCACGTTCAACGGAGATACCTACTTAACAAAGTCGTCAAGTGAACCCGTTTTTCTGACAAAAATAACCACACGTAAGATCACCGCTACGTCAGAAACCGTACAAATGCTTCTTGATAAAAAAGAGAATATTGATACACTGATGAATCTTTTTGCCATCAACCCCGATAAACTGCTCTCCACCTCCCTCGACACAGACGGATTCGGACATTATATTGATTCCCGAGGTATCCTCTATGTTCGTCCCTCCGAGATTGAGTATAAATCCACTGCGGAAGATGGTCTTCACATCTACGACATCATCGGGTATACCGAGACTGTTGAAATTCGTGAATACATCCGTGCAGCCACGACACTTCTCTCTGAAATCACTCATATCAATAGGCTTTTTACCGGTATGGACTCGGATATTCTTCTCCACTCCGTTTCTGCCGAAAATGGAGTCATCACCCTCACGTTCCGCTATTTCTTTGATAATATCCGAATTTCCGAATGCGAACCGGCACTTCAGATCACCTTTGAAAACGGCATTCTACGTCACGCCAAGATTTATACACTGGCTGTGAGAAACCTTAGTACTCGTGTCAAATCCTATTACGAATGGTGGTTTATCGATCAGCTCATCGAGAAATCCGTCATTTTTCAAAACGTTTCTCTGGTTTACAGGAATACCCAATCCGCGGGTGTCCTCGTTGCCGAGTGGTCAGCCTTTGCGGGTCTATCTAACCTCACACGAAAACAATAACAGCACCCCAAAATGCACTTTCATACTATCTTTGATTGAAGGAGAATTACCTTGGAGCATAAACGTGTTCTGTGGGCATTGACGGGAATTCTGATCCTCTGCTGTGCAGTGATTGGGATTTATCTCTATTCTTTGAATAATACCCTCTATTCTCTGCCCGACGAATCCATCGATAACATCGTAAAAATTCTCGATTCCGCCAACATTTCCATCGACCGCGCATTGATTGCGGAAAAAAAAGTGCTTGGCACGGTCTACGTCTGTGATTCCACAGAATATACGACCACGGTTTCGAAACTTCTCGGCGGTCATAAAGTAAAGTACTCTTTCACCGTGCCAAACGGAGAAATCCTTTTCCTTGAGAACGGCTCACGGTTTGAGTTCGGTACGAATTTCTCATTCTCCTATTCATTGAACGGAGAGGTAACGAGTATCCCCGATATTTACGAAATTTCCAATCTGTCTGCCCATGTAAACGATGCAAAAAAAGGGAAAATTGCGTCTGTGGTCACGCGTTTTCTGGATCAGGGAAACCGAGAATTCGAGGATTCGGATATAATTCATATTGAAACCTCCATTGACAACGTGTGGGAACACAATGGTCTATATTACGCGCTTTGCACAAGAACCATTGACGGCGCTGAAATTACGGGAAACCTCGTAATCTGCGTCGTATCAGGCAACGAAGTTGTCGAAGCATACGGAAACTGGTGTTTTTTAACGCTCAGCGAGTCGTATTCGTCACAACTTACTGATATGTTAAATATACTGTTTAATGTAAAAAATGAAATTACGTCCGCAACGCTTGCGGGCAATTTACCCTCTCGAACAACCATTCAGTCCATCGACCTTTGCTATACTTTATATTTCTATGGAAACGAAGAAAGCTTCTGCTTGATCCCTTGTTGGAAAATAGTCACGGATATGCATGAGGATTTCATTTATAATGCAATCAACGGGGAATTGTATACAAATTGATGGCAGTAATTCTCCAATATATTAAGTAAAATTGACATCTTATATGAATTTTATGAAAAAATTTCAAAATGCTCTTTTATTCTGCGGAAGAAACTGATATAATAAATAGGGTATCTGCGGAATTGTCCGTATCCCATAATAGAAATTACATTCATTCACATAGATATGCCTTATGCAATACGAAAGGCCCGGTACATTCATGGAAAAAATCATTGTAAACGGCGGCAATCCTTTGTTCGGTCAAGTGGAGATTTCCGGTTTTAAAAACGCGGCTCTCCCCATTATTTACGCGACCGTTCTCGTCAAAGGAAAATGCGTTCTTGAAAATATCCCCGCAATCAGCGATATCACATATTCGTTTGAAATTTTAAAAGGAATCGGCGCAAAGATCCGTATGATCGATTCCACCACCTATGAAATCGACTGCACAGACGTTGAACCCTGCTCTTCGGATTACGATATCGTTCGTAAGATCCGCGGCTCCTACTATCTTCTCGGTGCGGAGTTTGGTCGATTCGGATGTGCAAAAGTCGGTTTGCCCGGCGGATGTAACTTCGGTGTCCGTCCGATTGACCAGCACATCAAGGGATTTGAAGCGCTTGGCGGCACAGTCAGCACAGAGGGTGGTTACGTTGAAATCACCTCCGATCACGGTGCAATCGGTACGAATATTTTCTTTGACGTTTCCAGCGTTGGTGCAACCCTCAATATTATGATCGCTGCGGCAACAGCGGAAGGAACGACCGTGATCGAAAATGCGGCACGCGAACCCCACGTCGTTGACTGCGCAAACTTCCTCAACACCTGTGGAGCAAAGATCAGCGGCGCAGGTTCCGATATCATTAAAATCAAAGGTGTGCCAGAACTTCACGGTTGCACTTACGCGATCATTCCCGATATGATCGAAGCCGGTTCGTTTATGGTTGCCGCTGTAGCTACGGGCGGTTCCGTCCGCATCAATAACGTCATTCCGAAACATCTGGAATCCATTTCGGCTAAGCTGGAAGAAATCGGCGCTGTCATTGAAGAATTTGACGATGCCATTCACGTAACGGCAGGACCCGTTATCAAAAAAACTTCCGTAAAGACACTGCCTTATCCCGGTTTCCCTACGGATATGCACCCGCAGATGTGTGCACTTCTCTGTATGGCTCAAGGTACGAGTTATATTAACGAAAGCGTTTTTGAAAGCCGCTTCCGCTATGTAGAAGAACTCAGACGAATGGGTGCGAAAATCAAAGTTGACAGTCGTATTGTTGTTATTGAGGGTGGGGCTCCACTTTCTCCCGCACCGGTCATTGCTACCGACCTGCGTGGTGGAATTGCGGTTATGATTGCAGCTCTTGCCTGCACCGGCCGTACCGAAATTTCCGAAATAAGACTAATCGAACGTGGATATGATAATATATGCGGCAAACTGCGAGGACTTGGCGCTGATATTGAAAAAGTCGTGCTGCCCGATCCCGTCGATATGCAGCAAGCAAACTAAGGAGGCTGTAAAAACATGGAAGTAACAAAAGAAACCATTATCGGTGACATCGTGGATTTTGACGAAGATACCGGGGACATTTTTCTCGAATGTGGTATGCATTGTATTGATTGCCCGGTTTCCCGTATGGAAAGTATCGAAGAGGCGTGTGACGTTCACGGAGTTGATGCCGACGAACTGATTGCAAAACTCAACGAATATTTTGCTTCTCAAAAATAATAACGGAGAAAAAGACGGAGACATTCCGTCTTTTTAATTGATACTATGAATTTAAAACAAATTTGCACACTTGATGAGCGTTTGCGCTGTGCCGCCGACTTCGTTCGCGATGGTGCGGTAGTTGCCGATATCGGTACGGATCACGCGTATCTTCCGATTTATCTCCTGACAAGTGGAAAAATCAAGTACGCAATTGCTTCTGACATCAACAAAGGTCCGCTCGATCGGGCGTATGAAAACGCTAAGAAATACGGCGTTGTCGATCGGATGCATTTCGTTTTATCGGACGGGCTCTCTGCTCTTGAACCGCAAAAACACGATGTCACCGATATCGTCATTTGCGGAATGGGGGGCGAACTGATTGTAAAAATCATCGATAATTCCCCGTACACCCGCACTCCGGGTGTCAGATTGATCCTACAGCCCATGACGTTTTCGGATAAACTGCGGGCGTATCTCGTAAGCTGCGGTTTTTCCATCATCGATGAACGTCTGTGCGAGGCGGCGGGAAAAATCTATACCTGCCTACTCGCCGAATATACGGGAGAGATTCGCCACTACTCCCCCGCCGAACTGACGCTCGGATGGATTCCCAAAGATGCAAACGATCCGCTCTACGAAAAAATGACGGAACAGGTGATAGCGCGGCTTGAAACAAAAATTTCGGGAAAGAAAAAAGGCGGAATGGATACGAATGCGGAAGAAGAACTGCTCTCGGATATCCAAAAACACATGATATAACGGAGGAGATAAAACATGACCGTATCTGACCTTCATAAATCGCTCAGTGAGCGCTTTCCAAAAGAACTTTCTTGCAGTTGGGATAACGACGGAATTATGGTAACTCCCGGTATGAATACAGAGGTTCGTCGCGTCTTAATCGCTCTTGACGCCTCTATGAATACGCTGGAATACGCGACAAGTCATGGTTTTGACACGGTGATCACACACCATCCGATGATCTTCCGTGGAGTCAAATCGATTAACGATTCATCCTCGGTGGGACAGCACATTCTGTTTGCTCTCAAAAACAGTTTATCCGTTCTCTCCTTCCACACCCGTCTCGATGCGGCGGACGGCCGAGTGAACGATACCCTTTGCCGTGCGATCGGATATGAACCGACGG